>NZ_JBFUCI010000011.1:0-37686 GCF_056405335.1 Variovorax sp. P1_H12_2 | reverse complement strand
CGGTGGAGGCCGCCATCGAAAGTGGCGAAGTTGCCGATCGGCAAAGGAATACCGGCCGGGAAATCCCGGGTTCCACGATGCGCGCGCCGGAGAGCAAGCCGCTTCGCAGCTCGTCGCGTACCGACGCGTAGGAAAGTATCGAACAGCAAACGCCGGCAGCTGCAAGCTCGATGAGCTGCGGGATGGCATTGACCTCGGCCAGCATGTTCAGCACGACGCGATGGGAATCCAGATGCCTGTCAATCAATGACCGCAGGCTGTGCACGCTGGCGGGCAAGATCATCGGGTAGCGGCCCAGGTCTGCAAGGGGGATTTCCTTCAGCCGGCCCAGACGGCCGTTGTGCGCCTTCGTGAGCAGGCCGGGCGCGGCCACCAGCACCAGTTCTTCGTCGACCAGGTGTTCGAACTGGAGCGCATCGTTGGCGTCGGACTGAAAGACCAGACCGATGTCCAGATGCGCGGTCATCAGGCGCTCCGGGATATAGCCGGTGCTGAGTTCAATGATCTGCAACTGGATCTTCGGCCACCGGCTGGTCGTTTCCCGCACGAGAGGAAGTGTCACGATCTTTGCCATCGACTGAGGCAGTCCGATCGCAACGCGGCCCGCGGGCTCCGCCACGAAGTCGCCAACGTCTTCGCAAGCGAGATCGATGCGCTTGAGGATATCCCTTGCATGGCTCAGAAAGCGCGTGCCGGCGGCTGTGGGGACGACACCCTTTGGGGTCCGATCAAAGAGCGCGACGCCGAGATCCCGCTCGATATTCTTGATGTGGAGACTGAGAGCGGGTTGGGCGACGTGCAACGACTCCGCTGCTCGGGATATCGAGCCCGCCGACGCGACGGCGACAAGACATCGGAATCCACGTACGTCAATTGCCATGATCAAGTGTCCGAGGTGACAGTGGAAAGGGCGACTCGGGAGAGGTGGCGCGTCGCCTCTCGTTGCGATCGCTCAAGGCATATGAAAAATATTATATCGACCATCAATATCTAGTCTTCGACTTATCCCGTCGGACGGCAGATAGTGCTCTTCAAGAGTCTGGGCGGGCACCAATCTCGATGCCAGCCGCAGACCTTTGACGGGGACACGCATGAACCACAGACGCCGCGAGGTCGTTCTCGGTGCATCGGCAGCGCTGTTGATCCGACCGAGCTTTGCGCAGAGCGGGTCGTCCCGCATCCTCAAGATCGTCGTTCCTTTCGCCGCCGGCGGGCCGGGCGATTTTGTGGCGCGCCAGGTTGCGATTCCGTTGGCGAAGGTGCTCGGTCAGACCGTCGTAGTCGAGAACAAGCCGGGCGCCAGCGGCAACCTCGGGGCGCAGATCGTCCTGGATGCGGAAGCAGACGGCCATACGCTGCTGCTGAACACCGTTGGCATGCAGGCCGTGAATCCCCTGATGTACCCGACCGCGAGATTCCATCCAAAGCGCGATTTCCTGGCGGTCGGAATTGGCGCCGTGGTGCCCAACGTCCTGGTGGTCCATCCGACCAAACTCGGTGTGAGCACGCTTGGTGATCTGGTCCGGCTCGGCAAGGAACATCCAAACAACTTGTCCTTCGCCACTTTTGGGCCCGGGAGTTCGCCGCATATCTACGGTGCGGTTCTGCAGAAGGTGGCCGGTTTCGCCGCGGTTGCGGTCCCCTACAAGGGCAGTGCGCCGGCCAGCACCGATGTCATGGCCGGACAGGTCGACTTCCTGTTCGACAGCATGACGACCTGTGTCGGTCAGATCCAGGGCGGCAAGCTCAAAGGACTGGCCATTACCTCTGCGGCTCGGGCGCCGCTGCTGCCAGATGTTCCCACCCTGAAGGAAGCCGGCTATCCGAGCCTGGATCTCAAGTACTGGCTAGCCCTGCAGGTATCGGCCAAGACCCCGCCCGACGTTGTCGCCCATCTGCGGCAAGCGATGGCCAAGGCGCTGGCGGATCCCGGGTACATCCAAAGCTTGACGGCGCGAGGCGCCGAGTCATTGATCATCAATCCAGCCGAGTTGCAGGACTTCGTGAACCAGGATGCCGAGCGATGGTCCGTGGTCGCCCGCACCATGGACATCAAGGCCGAATAGCTCAGTGCGTCGCCCAATCTCACGGAGAAAGTCAAAGAGATGCTTCCGCTAAAGGGAATTCGCGTTCTGGATTTGAGCAAGGTCTTGGCCGGCCCGCTTTGCGGCCAATATCTGGGCGAACTTGGCGCCGACGTCACGAAGGTCGAGCCGGTGGGCGTGGGCGATGACACCCGCGCCTGGCTGCCGCAGGACCAGGGTCAATCGGCGACCTTCCTCTCAGTCAATCACAACAAGCGCAGTCTCGCGGTGGACCTGAAGTTGCCCGAAGGTCGGATGATCGTTCAAGCCCTGGCGAAGCAGTCGGATGTCGTTCTGCAGGGGTTTGGCGGCGGCACGGCTGCCAAGTTGGGTGTCGACTACGAAACACTGAGCGCCCTCAACCCGTCGATGGTCTATTGCGAGATCTCGGGCTACGGGCGCAGCGGGCCGATGGGCAACGAACCCGGTTACGACGTCATGCTTCAGGCCTTCAGCGGCATGATCAGCAGCATGGGCGATCCGGAAGGGGCGTTGGCGCGGGCGAGCTTCTCGCCGGTCGACATCGGCACCGGCATGCATGCCTTCAGCGGCATCCTTGCCGCGCTGATGGAACGAAGCAAGACCGGCGCCGGCGTCTACCTGGAAGTCTCGCTGCTCGACACGGCGCTGGGTTTCATGGGCTACATGGCGCAAAACTACTGGCGTACCGGTCGGATACCGAAACGGATGGGAACGGGCCACCCTGCCATGTCGCCTTACCAGGCATTCGATGCGGTCGATGGCCCGATCATGCTGGGGATCGGCAACGATGGGCAGTGGCGGCGCTTCTGCGCCGTCGCCGGCCTGCAGCACCGAGTCGATGACCCGAGGTTCGCAACCAACGCGGCGCGGGTGGAGAATTTTGCGATGACCGTCGAATTGGTGCAGGCGGCGATGGGGACGCGGACGGTGGCGTCCTGGCTGGATGCCCTGCGTGCTGCCGGCGTGCCATGTTCCCCCATCCACACCTTGGACCAGGCACTTGACCACCCCCAAGTGGAGGCGCGCCAACTCATCGTGGAGTCGGACCATCCGGTGCTGGGCAAGGTGAGGAACATGGGTTTGCCGGTTCGCTTTCGCGGCGCCGGGCGCGAGGCACGCAGCGCGCCACCCTTGCTGGGGCAGCACACCGACGAGATCCTGCTGCAGGCCGGCTATGCGCCGGAGGCGATCAGTCAATTCAAGGCAGCCGGCGTTGTCGCCGATGCTGTCGCAACCTGAAAAATCGGCCGACGTTCGGCTCGTGACCCCATCCAGGAGGCCCCAATGTCCCAAGTCCGTTTCGAGATTCGCGACCAGATCGCCGAGATACTGCTCGACAGTGCGCCAGTCAACGCAATCAGCGAGGCGATGCTCGATGACCTGCTCCGATCGATGCGGCGGGCGGCCGAAGATGAGTCGGTTCGCGCAGTGATTCTGGGCAGCGCCGTGCCGGGTCGATTTTCTGCCGGCCTGAGGCTGGATGCCGTGCACGGTGCCTCGTCCGGCCAGCTCTATGCCCTGGTCGAAAAGCTGTATGTCGGCCTTTGCGATGTCCAGTTCAATCTGGGCAAACCGTCGATCGCCGCGGTGCAGGGGACAGCGCGCGGAGGCGGCATGACCCTGGCCATCTCGTGCGACATGATCGTGGCCGCCGATACGGCGACCTTCGGCTATCCCGAGATCGACGTAGGCATGGTCCCGGCCATTCACTACACGCACCTGCCGCGCATCGTTGGGCGCCATCGGGCCTTCGATCTCCTGTTCACTGGCCGTTCCTTCGAGGCCGCCGAGGCCAGGGAGCTTGGCCTGGTCAGCCGAATCGTTCCGGAGGCCGAGGTCATGAACGAAGCCAGGCGGCTGGCTCGCACGCTGTGCGAGAAATCGCCCAAGGTCATGCGGATGGGACGCGCTGCTTTCATGCGCGCCAACGACAGCGACTATCGACGTGGCGTCGCGAGTGCCGTGGAGTGCTTTGGCAATATCGCCGCGACGGATGACGCCAAGGAAGGGGTCGCGGCCTTCGTGGAGAAGCGCAAGCCGAGGTGGTCCGTCGGGTGAGCCTCAGCCGCGCAATGAACGCGACTTCCATCGCGTCGGGGGATTGACCGTGCCACCCGATTCCAGCGCCGATCACCTCGATCCCTTCCGCATCGAGGTTCGCGATTTTCTTCGCGACGCCGTCCCGGCCGATATCCGCGCCGCCACGCGCGCCCATTGCCTCGTGACGCGCGAGCAGGCCGCACGCTGGCAGGGCATCCTGTATGAGCGAGGCTGGGCCGCCCCCGGCTGGCCGCGAGCGCATGGCGGCCCTGGCTGGTCGCTGATGCAACAGGCCATCTTTCGGGAAGAGCTGGCGGCCAGCGATGCGCCGCGCTACGACAACCTCGGCATCGACACGATCGGCCCCACCCTGATGCGCTACGGAACGCCCGAGCAGTGCCGGCGCTGGCTGCCCGGCATGCTGTCGTTCGAAGACTTCTGGGCGCAAGGCTATTCCGAGCCCGACGCCGGCTCCGACCTGGCGGCGCTGCGCACCGTGGCACGGCGCGACGGGGATGCCTGGATCGTCAATGGCAGCAAGATCTGGCAAACCCTGGGCCAGTGGGCCAATTGGGCGCTGGTGCTGGTGCGCACCGACCCGGCGGCTCAGCGCAAGCAGGAGGGCATTTCGGTGCTGTTGATGGACTTGCGCGCGCCGGGCGTGACGGTGCGTCCGATTCGCTTCATCAACGGCTCGCACTTCCACGTCCAGATGTTCTTCGATGACGTGCGGGTGCCGGCGGCTCATCTGGTGGGCGCCGAGCACGGTGGCTGGACCATTGCCAAGGGACTACTGGTGATCGAGCGCCTGTTCCTGGCCCGCGTGGGTGACTGCAAGGCGGAGCTGGCCAGCCTGGCCGGCCTCGCCAGCGGGCGGGACACCGCCCCCCTGGCGCAGATCGAGGACGCGTTGCTGGCGCGCCGCCACGCCGAACTGGACATTCGTGTGCGTGCACTCGAAGCCGCCTGGTGGCCGGCCGTGCGGCTGGCCGAACAAGGCGGCAGCCCGGAACTGGAGGCCTCGCGGCTCAAGCTCGATGGCAACTTGCTGCTGCAGGACCTGCATCTGTTCCGGATGGACTTGCTCGGCACCGAGGCGCTTCCCCTTGACCCGCTCGCGATCGACGGCCTGCCCCATGCCCAGCCGTTTTCCAGCACGCATTCGGAAAACTTCCCGCTGCACTTCTGGCGCTACCGCGGCATCACCCTGGCCGGCGGCTCTTCCGAGATCCAGCGCCAGATCATGGCGAAGGCAATTTTCAGCGGCCAGACCGAGATCGATCATCCGCGCGATGGGCATCTGGACGAGCAGCAGGCAGCCATGTCCGCATCCCTGGGACGCTGGCTCAGCAAGCACTACGGCTTCGAGCGCAGGCGGCAGATCGTGAGCGCCCATGAGGGCTTCGACCTGGCCGGCTGGAACGCGCTGGCCGCGCTCGGCCTGACCGGCCTGCTGATGCCCGAGCAGGACGGCGGCCTGGGCGGCACGGTGCCCGATCTCATGCCTCTGATGGAGGCGCTTGGGGATGCCCTGGTGGTCGAGCCGGTGCTCTGGAGCGCGGTTCTTGGCACGCAGATCCTGCTCGGCGCCGAGGCAGGCGAGGCACGCGCGCACCAGCGGGCCGCGCTGGCGAGCGGCGAGGCGCGCTGCGCAGTTGCCCATGGCGGGGGCGATAGCCACCCTGACGCCATGGCGGCGCGCCAGGAAGGCGCGCGCTGGCATCTGAACGGGACCCATAGGCTGGTGATGGGGGGTGGCCAGGCGCAGCATCTGTTCGTGGCGGCGAGCCTGGCCAGCGGCGGCCTGGCGCTGTTCGACGTTCCCGGCGATGCCGCAGGCATGATCCGGCGCAGTTATCAGCTTCACGATGGACGCGGCGCGGCGGATTTGCGCCTGCATGGTGTCGAGCTACCCGCAGACGCGCTGCTTGCCGGCCCAGGCCACGCCGAGGCACTGCTCGGCGAGGCGCAGGAGCTGGCCACCGTGGCCCTGTGCGCCGAGAGCGCCGGGGTCATGCGACGCTCGCTGGCCCTCACGGTCGAACACCTGCGCACGCGCCAGCAATTCGGCCGCGCGCTGTCGGACCAGCAGGCCCTGCAGCACCGCGTGGTCGATCTCTACCGCGCCTGGAGCGCCGCGCGAATTCTGGTGATACAGGCCGTGGCGGGTTGGAGCGAGGTGCCGCCATCCGAGCGCACGCGACGCGTCAGCGCCGCCAAGTACCTCGTCGGCCAGGCCGGCCGCGCCATCGCACTCGATGTGCTGCAACTCCACGGGGCCATCGGGCTGCAGGACGAGACACCCATCAGCCACTACAGCAAGCGCCTGATGGCCAACGACGCATTGCTTGGCAATGCAGCCACGCACCTCGGGCGCTTCGTTGCCGCCAGGCGCCAGCCCGGGGCGTGAGACCCTCAATCAGCCAGGAAACGGACAAAGGAAGAACCATGAACATGCCGACACACCGTTCGATCGGGCCACTGGCGCTCATGCTTGCTATGGTCATTTCCTCGGCCGCGTCAGCGCAGCCCGCTGCCACCTGGCCCGGCCGGCCGCTGACCCTCATCGTGCCGGGTGCGGCGGGCGGCACCATCGACGTTCCGATGCGGCTGTTTGCGCAAAAACTCAGCGCCCGCCTCGGTCAACCCGTCGTGGTCGACAACCGTTCCGGCGCGGGCGGCATCATCGGCACGCAGGCAGCACTGCAGGCGCCAGCAGACGGATACACGCTGCTGAGCGGCAATGTCGGTCCCCAGGCCATCAACTACAGCGCCTACAAGAGCCTTCCCTACAAGCCGGAAGATCTGATTGCGATGACCGATGTCATTTCATTCCCCAATGTCCTGGTCGTCAACGCGCAATCCTCGATCAGGAGCGTGGCCGAGCTGATGGCGCAAATGAAGATGCAGCCAGGGAAGCTGTCCTTCGGCTCCGCCGGCATTGGGCAAACAAGCCATCTCACCGGCGAGCTCTTCAAGATGCGCACCGCAACGGATGCCATCCATGTTCCCTACCGCGGATCCACGCCGGCGACGACGGCCTTGCTGGCCGGCGAAACAAGTTTCCAGTTCGACAATCTGACGCAGGCCTTGCCGCATATCCAGGCAGGCAAGCTGCGCCCGCTGGCCGTGACCGCCAGCCAGCGCGTGCCCAGCCTGCCGGAGGTGCCGACCATGGCGCAAGCCGGCGTCGACAATTTCCTGTCGACGGCCTGGATCGGCATCTTCGTGGGGGCCAAGACGCCGCCGGAGATTGTCGGAAAGCTGCAGAAAAACCTTGACGCGGTGATGCGCGATCGCGACCTGATCGCGCAAATCAAGCAACTCGGCGGTTTCCCAGGCGGGCAGTCACAAGCAGAATTCGCCTCCTTTGTCACGGCGGAACGCGCGCGCTGGGCGGAAACCATCAGGGCATCCAACCTGAGCCTGGACTGAATCGACTTGCAGAGCCCCGAAGACAATGGCGCGCCGACGTCGATCGATTGCACGCAAAGCTGCCTACCTCGAAGACGCGCTCCGTGTGATCGTGCGCGTGCTGTAAGGGAGTCGCGTATGGAAACCGGATTCATGGGACTCGAGATCGCGGTGGTGAGCGGCCTCGCGAGGCTTGCGCTCGGCCGCTGGCTGTCGGGCCCACCCAGGGCCGCTACTTCAGTCCGGCCCACCAGCGCAGGTTGGTGCGCGGCTGGCCGATCGTCAGCACCTCGCCGATCACCGGCGTGGCGAGCTCGATCTTCCTGCCCTCCGACAGGTCGGCGATGCGGTCCAGCGGGTCGTGCCAGGTGTGGAATGCAAGGTCGAAGGTGCTGTTGTGCACCGAGTAGAGCACCTTGCCGCGCAGGTCCTCGAAGGCCTGCACGCTCTCCTCGGGCGTCATGTGGACCGAGGGCCAGTAGGCGTCGTAGGCGCCGTTCTCCAGCATCGCCAGGTCGAAGCCGCCGAAGCGTTCGCCGATATCGCGGAAGCCCTTGAAGTAGCCCGAGTCGCCGCTGTAGAAGATGCGCTGGCCGCCGCTCTGGACCACCCACGACGCCCACAGCGTGCGGTCGCGATCGTTCAGGGTGCGGCCCGAGAAATGCTGCGCCGGCGTGGCGGTGAGCTGGACGCCGTCGTACTGCGCGTTCTGCCACCAGTCCAGCTCGGTGATGCGGTCGGCCGGCACGCCGAGCTCGACCAGCCGGGCCTTGACACCCAGCGGCACGAAGTAGCGCTGCACCCGTTGCGCCAGGTACTCGATGGTCGCGGTGTCGAGGTGGTCGTAGTGGTCGTGCGAGAGGATCAGCCCGTCGATCGGCGGCAGCTGCTCGAGTGCGATCGGTGGCTTGTGGAAGCGCCGCGGTCCCAGCCACTGGAAGGGCGAGGCGCGCTCGCTGAACACCGGATCGATCAGCCAGAACTTGCCCTGCAACTTGACCAGGTGCGATGAATGCCCCAGCCGGACCAGGTGGATGGTCTGCGGGTCCAGCGCTTGCAGCATCGCGCTGTCGAGGGCCTGCACCGGAATCGGATCGGTCGGCACGGTGTCGATCTTGCGTTCGAACAGGAATCGCGACCAGATCTTCCAGCCGCTGGCCGAGGGGAGGGCATCCGGGTTCGGCGGGTTCTGGAAGCCGCAGCCCTTGAACTGCGGCGACCGGACATAGGGGCTTTCGCAAACGCCGCTGGTCGTGCAGGCGGCCAGCAGCGTGCACGCCGCCGTCGCGAGGCCCGCACACAGGCGCCGCAGTCGGTGCGGTTGCGCTGTGGGCAGGGTGTCGGGGGGCGCTGTCGTCATGGGGGGTGATCCTGAAGGAGCGGAAGGCGGGCCGGGCGGCGCGAGCTTAACCAATCCACCGCAACAGGAGCCGCGCAGCCCTTGTGCTCCGGCATAGGCCGTTCGAGCCATTGATCGATCGACTCGTGCATGAAATATTGCATCGAACGACGAGGAGCCGAATGGACGAGACCATCCAGAAGCTGGTCGCCGAGCGTCGACGCGCCCTGCATGGCGCCGACGACGGGCGACGGCCCTGGGGGCTGGCGCTGTCGGGTGGGGGCATCCGAAGCGCCACCTTCTGCCTGGGCCTGCTGAAGGCGCTGGCGGCACGCCGGCAGTTGCTCAAGTTCGACCTGATGTCGACCGTGTCGGGCGGCGGCTACATCGGCGCAGCGTTCGGTCGGCTGTGCACCGATGCCCAGTCGGCCGAGGAGGTGCGCGAGATCGAGCGCGCCCTCGCCGACGTCGACCGCGCACGCTTCGGCTGGTGGCTGCGCGCCAATGGCCGCTACCTGATTCCGGGTGGCCTGCGCGACATGCTGTTCGCCACCGCGCTCTATCTGCGCAACCTGCTGGCCACCCACATCGAGCTCGCGATCGCCGCCAGCCTGATCGGCATGGTGCTGGCGGCCACCAACCTGCTGCTGTGGGATGCCGTGTTCCGCGCGGTCGACCTCAACCGGGTGCCGCCCGACGCGGTGGTGCGCACGACCGATCTCGACGCCATGCAGTACATGCGCCTGGTGGTCGAGTGGGCCACGCGATGGCCGACGCTGTGGTTCACGCTGGTCGGGCCCTTCCTCGCCTCGGTGGTGCTGGCTTGCGCCTACTGGTCGGTGCGTGACCGGCTGTCCATCTCGTCGATGCTGCTGCAGGCGGCGATGTGGCTGGCGCTGGGCATCGGCGCTGCCGTCGTCGCACCGGCGCTGATGCTGCGCTACAGCGGCCCGCCCTGGCTGGCGCCGGCTTTCGAGGCGTTTGCCGCCTGCTGGGTCGTGGCCCTGCTGTGGGTGCTGTACCGCAGCCGCAGGCAGTCGCCGGCCCAACTGCGCAACGAACTGACCGACCGGCTGGCCTCGGTGCTCAACACCGCGCTCCTCATCGTGATGCTCGGCCTGCTCGACCGCAGCGCCTGGTGGCTGGCCGCCGAGGGCCAGGAGCAGCGGGTTTCGTACGGCGCGGTGCTGCTGGTGGCCGCCGCGGTGCTGCGCGGCGTGCTGCCGATGCTGCTGCAGCACCGGCAGGAGCTGCCCGGCATCGGCAAGACGCTGGTGATGACGCTTGCCAGTCTGCTCGGACTGGTGCTGGCCTTCTGCCTCGCGGCCTGGTGGATCGGCGTCGTGTATGCGGCGGTGCTGCTGCCGGTCTTCACGCCGGCGGGGCTGGATTTCATGCGCGGCTGGGCCTGGCTCGGCACGATCGCCGTGATCATCGGCATCTATGCCTTGGCGACCGGGCGCAACTTCGCCTTCCTGAATGTCTCGTCGCTGCACATGTTCTACAAGGCGCGCATCGTGCGCGGCTACCTCGGGGCCGCCAATGCGCGGCGGCTCGGTGCCCGGCCGACCGACAGGATGTCGGGGCTGGAGCCCCCGCAGGTGCCGGTGGGCGAGGTCGACGCGCACGACGACATCTCGCAGCTGCGCTACGCGCCGCAGGCCCACGGTGGGCCGGTGCACCTGGCGAACGTCTGCATCAACCAGACGYACGGCACCAAGGATCGGCTCTTCAACCGCGACCGCAAGAGCCAGCCGCTGACCATCGGGCCGCTCGGCTGGATGCAGGCCGGCGGCGCCCGGTGGGCCCAGGCCCGCGGCGACGGCGCGCTCACGCTGGGCGCCTGGATGGCGATCTCCGGCGCGGCCTTCGCGCCCGGGCTCGGGCGGCTCACCAAGCGCGGCATCTCGGCGCTGTCGGTGTTCGCGGGCCTGCGGCTGGGCTACTGGTGGAACAGCGCCGGCGCCGGCATCATGCAGCGCGGCGCGGTGGTGCATGCGAGCCCGCTGTTGATGAAGACGCGCTTCTTGCTGCTCGAGTGCTTCGGCGCCTTTCCGGGCAGCAGCTCGGCCAACTGGTACCTGAGCGACGGCGGCCATTTCGAGAACACCGGCGCCTACGCGCTGCTGCGTCAGGAGGCCGCGCTGATCGTGATCGCCGACTGCGGTGCCGACCCGGACTACCGCTTCTGCGACCTCGAGATCCTGATCCGTCGCGCCCGCATCGACCTCAACGCCGAGATCACCTTCATGAAGCCGCAGCCCGGCGCCGAGTGGACGCACCTGGGTGCCTTCGGCTCGCTCAACGACCTGGCCTCGCCGACCAGCCAGGCCTGCCTGGCGCTCGCGCAGGTGCGCTACGCGAGCGGCGCCACGGGGCAGATCGTGCTGGTGAAGCCCAATGTCTCGGCCTCGCTCCCGGTCGACCTGGTGAACTTCAAGGCCGCCAATCCGCTGTTCCCGCAGCAGCCGACCACCGACCAGTTCTTCGACGAGGCCCAGTGGGAGAGCTACTTCCGCCTCGGCTCGGAGATCGGCTTCCGGCTCGACGAGGAATTGCTGGAGCACGTGGCGCTCGGTGCACCGGGCCTGTTCGTGCTCGACGACGGCCAGCCGGATTCGAGCGCCCGCGGCGCCAAGGCGAGCGACAAGGACAGCGCCGCGGCCGCCGCGGTGGGGTCGATGAGCCGGTTGCAGGCCCGCGTGCTCAAGGCCGGCGCGGTCACGGCATCGATCGGCATCGGCACCGCCGCCACCTTCGGCGTCGCCGCCTGGCAGGGCATCGACAGCTGGCGCGCGCAGCGCGCCGACCAGGAGAAGTCGGAGAACAGCGCCTTCAAGGACCTCACCGAACGCTGGGCCCATCTGCGCACCGGCGGCGGCGGCGGCGATGCGCCGGCCCTGCTGGCGGCCGAGCTGCTGCGTACCGGCGACCTGCTGTGCCGGGAGGGCAGCGACAACTTCATGGCCAAGTTCCGGCTGTCGGTGCGCCTGGTCGACGACGCCAAGCAGGCCTGCGCGAGCGAGGCCGCGGAGCAACGCTCGCCGGCCTGCGCGCGCTTGCTCGATCCGGGCAACGGCATCGACTGCCTGCAGCCTGCGCAGGCGCCGCCGTGCGCACCGCGCTACTGGGCGCGCGACTACAGCGGCCAGACCGGCTCGAAACAGAACTGCAGCGGCATCCTGCCGGTTCCGTTCCGGCTGGCGGTCTGGATGCGCGACCGGCTCACGGGGGCAGGCCGCGACGAGCAGGTGGCGGCCGCGCCGCCGCCCACCTATGCACCGTCGCCCGACGGCACGAGTGCGCCGCAGCCCGTGCCCACGCCGGTCGCCCCGGACGCCTGCGACGGTGCGGTGGTCTACATCCTGACCTATGGCACCGGGCTGCGCGACAAGGCCCGTGCCTGGCGTGGTCCCTGGCGTGCGCTGGGCGCGTCGGTGCCGCCGATCGAGGACCTGCTGAGCACCTCGCGCCGCGCCGGACGCGCGCCGCYGGTCGGCCATCCGGTGCCGACCGTGGTGATCCGCGAGGAGTCTTCGCGCGCCTGCGCCCAAGCCCTGATCCAGACCGCGGCGTCGCCGACCGGGCAGCCCTGGGTCATCAAGCTGCTGCCGCGCCCGATCGCGGCGGACCCCGGCGCGATCGAGGTCTGGTTGCCCCGCTGAGGTTCCGCCCCTGGGTCGGGTGAGCGCTCAGTCCGAACCGGGTCGCCAGACCCGGGCCAGCACGCCGAGCTTGGTGCGCAGCGTGTGGCGCTCGTCGGACAGCGCATCGATGAAGTCCGACAGCCGCTTCGACTTGACCATCGTGTAGACCGTGAGCCAGGTCGTGAAGACGAAGACGATGCCGAACCAGATCAGCTTGCGCCACAGCGGCGACTCGGCCTCGGCCAGCAGGTTCATGCCGAGGAAGCCGGTGGTGATGGTGCCGATGAGGCCGAAGAGGGTGACCACCGTGAGCCGCACCACCGTGTTCGCCTGTCTTCGCAGGCTGTCGGCGTCGAGGTAGGTGTTCATGTCGGCGATCCGCTCCTTGACTTCGTCGTAGAGCGGATCGAGCCCGAGGTGCGTGGCGCACAGGTGCGACAGCGCGCGCACCTGCGCCTGCTCCGAGATCTCGTGGAACCAGTAGCGGTGCGTGAAACGCAGGAAGCCCTCGAAGCTGGCGCGGATCGCGCGCTTGAAGCGCTTGACGCTGGCGACGTCGTGGACGTCGAGCATGCGCAGCGCCTCGACCAGGCGGTCGGAGTACATCAGCAGCGCCGCCTTCTGGAAGTGCGCGATCAGGAACAGCAGGAAGTGCTGATGGCGGAATTGCGCCAGCACGCCGCGGTCGCGGCAGCAGAAGTACTCGGCATGGGCGTCGCCGATCACGACCAGGGCGCGGCCGTTGCACAGGTAGCGCGTGCGCGGCGCCGCGCCGGCGTCGACCCAGAAGCGGTCGTAGCAGTAGCGCCGCTCGAAGTCCTCGACCAGTTCGTCGGCGTAGGGCAGGGGGCCGCCGGCGCTGGTGGCCGGCTCGGCCGCGCCGGTCACCAGCGCCAGCCGGATGAAATCACTGCGCGAGAGCCGGCGCGGGTCGTCGAGCGCGAGGTAGGCCATCACCGGCATGCGGTAGTACTCGATCTGGCGAAAGCGCAGGGCGCCGGCCTCGTCCGAATGGTCGCTGACCAGCGGCCGCATCAGCCAGGCCCAGTGCGCGGCCAGCCGCGGCGCGCGATGCTCGGCCACGTGCGACATGAAGGCCTCGCGCTCCTGCGCGTCGGAGCACGCGAGCACGCTGCCGTCGGCGGCCAGCCACTCGACGCTGCTCATGCAGTGCAGCGCCTGGCCCTGCGCATCCCAGCCGCCGGGGTAGGCACGGCCGAAGCGGTAGAGGATTTCCTGCGCCTGCGCCAGGCTCAGCTGGTCGGCGCCGACCTCGACGTTGAGCATCACCACGTCGACGTCGAAGAAGAAGTAGAGATCGACGTGCACCACCTGCAGCGTGATCGGCGCGTCGCCGGGCCGCCCCACCACGCGCACCGCGGCCACGTCGCTGCGGCGGAACACGCGCATCGGCGAGTCGCCGTCGTTGGCGCCGCCGGCCGCGCGGCCCTTGCGGCCGTCGCCGTACAGGAAGCGCTGCACGTAGGGCAGGAAGCTCACGAACTCGTTGTAGTGGCGCTCGTGGAAGCGGTCGCTGGCGCCGGTGTATTCGTCGATCTCCTCGCGCCACGGCGAGGCGTCGCCGAGGTCTCGCAGCACCTGCCAGGGGCCGCGATGCGCGTGGCGCGGCTGGACGGTCGGCATCAGGCGCAAGGGCCACAGGAGGGTCTGGCGCAGGTGCTGCACGGCGGGTGCGGCCACTGCGCCGGAAAACTCTGCCTCGGTGTCCACCAAGTCTGTGATCGGCATCCCACAGTGTAGGCATGCCGGCGTCCAGGGCGGGTGTCTAGGGGGAATCCCTAATGTGGTGCTGAAACCGGTTTCAAATATACTGCGCTGCACCGCGACGAAGTGCGTTTCTCGCGCGGTGCACCCACACCGAACCCTGTTTCGAATCGACGCCCCCCCGTGAACTACCAATTCCAGTTCGACGCCGTCTTCGCCGCCTGGCCGCTGCTGCTGAAAGGCACCTGGATCACGATCCAGCTGTCGCTGGTCGCCACGCTGCTGGGCCTGGTGGTCGCGGTCTTCTGCGCCTGGGGCAAGACCTCGGGCCCGGCCTGGCTGCGCTTCATCGTGAACGCGTACATCGAGGTCATCCGCAACACGCCTTTCCTGGTGCAGCTGTTCTTCTTCTTCTTCGCGCTGCCGGCCATCGGGCTGCGCTGGTCGCCCTATACCGCGGCGCTGACCGCGATGGTGGTGAACCTCGGCGCCTATGCCGCCGAGATCGTGCGCGCCGGCATCGAGTCGATCCCCAAGGGCCAGATCGAGGCGGGCCGGGCGCTCAATCTGAAGCCCTGGGAGATCTTCCGCTTCGTGATCATCAAGCCCGCGCTGAAGGCCATCTACCCGGCGCTCACGAGCCAGTTCATCCTGCTGATGCTGAGCTCGGCCGTGGTGTCGGTGATCTCGGCCGACGACCTGACCTCGGTGGCCGCCAACCTGCAGTCGCAGACCTTCCGCAGCTTCGAGATCTACATCGTGGTCGCCGGCATCTACCTGGCGCTCTCGCTCGCGTTCTCGGCCCTGTTCAAGCTGATCTACAGGCGCACCCTCAACTATCCGGATCGGCGCTGAACATCATGCGTACCTTCGGCTTTCCCGAATTCCTGTTCATCCTCGAAGCGGCCCAATGGACGCTGGCGCTGTCGGCGATCGCCTTCGTCGGCGGTGCGATCCTCGGCCTCGTGATCGCGCTCGCACGCACTTCCGACAGCAAGACCGCCCGCACCCTGTCCACCGCATTCATCCAGGTCTTCCAGGGCACGCCGCTCCTGCTGCAGCTGTTCCTGATCTTCTTCGGCGCGCCGGTGCTGGGCCTCGACATCAATCCGTGGATCGCCGCCGGCGTGGCGCTGATCCTCAACAGCGCCGCCTTCCTCGGCGAGATCTGGCGCGGCTGCATCCAGGCGATCCCGCGCGGTCAGTGGGAAGCGGCCGAGGCGCTGAGCCTCGACTACGCATCGCGCATGCGCGACGTCGTCCTGCCCCAGGCCTTCAAGATCGCGCTGCCGCCGACGGTCGGCTACCTGGTGCAGATCATCAAGGGCACCTCGCTGGCGGCCATCATCGGCTTCACCGAAGTCACGCGCGCCGGGCAGATCATCAACAACGCCACCTTCCAGCCGCTGCACGTCTTCACGACCGTGGCCGCGATCTATTTCGTCATCTGCTGGCCGTTGTCGCTGCTGGCCGCGCGCATGGAGCGCAAGCGGGCACAGGCGCTCGGGAGATGAAGCTCTCCCCCAGTCTTCGCGCACTTCGTGTCGCGCGCGCCTTCCCTCATTCTTTCTGTTCAATCAAGGAGACCTGACATGATCCGTTCCACCACCCGCCGCGCGGTCATTGCAGCCCTGGGCCTGGGCGCCGCGCTGACCGCCTTCGCTCCCTTCGCTTCGGCCCAGACCGTGGCCGACATCAAGAAGAAGGGCGAGATCACGATCGGCATGCTGGTCGACTTCCCGCCCTATGGCACCACCGATGCGAAGAACCAGCCCGACGGCTACGACGCCGACGTCGCCAAGCTGCTGGCCAAGGACTGGGGCGTGAAGGCCAACATCGTGCCGGTCACCGGTCCGAACCGCATTCCCTTCCTGTTGACCAACAAGGTCGACCTGCTGGTGGCCTCGCTGGCCGTGACGCCCGAGCGCGCCAAGCAGGTGCAGTTCTCGCAGCCCTATGCGGCCGCGACCGTCGTGCTGTACGGCAAGAGCGGCACGCCGATCAAGAGCGCGGCCGACCTGAAGGGCCTGCGCGTGGGCGTGGCCCGCGCCAGCACGCAGGACGTGGCCGTGACCAAGGCAGCGCCCGAAGGCACCGAGATCCGCCGCTTCGACGACGACGCCTCGGCGATGCAGGCGCTGATGTCGGGCCAGGTCGATGCGATCGGCTGCTCGGTCACGGTGGCGGCGCAGATCGCCAAGCGCGTGCCGGCCAACACCTTCGAGAACAAGTTCACGCTGCTGCAGCAGTCCATGGGCATCGCGATGCGCCCGGGCCAGGACGACCTGCTCAAGAACGTGAACGAGTTCGTCTCGAAGAACACGGCCAACGGCGAGCTGAACAAGCTCTATCAAAAGTGGCTGCAGACGGACCTGCCGAAGCTGCAGTAAGCCGGACCGATTCCAGGGAACATCCATGACCGACGCAGTCACGACCGCCGCAGGCGCTGATCCGATCATCCGCATGGAGGCGGTGAACAAGTGGTACGGCAGCTTCCAGGTGCTGACCGGCATCGACCTGTCGGTGCGCACGGGCGAGCGCATCGTGATCTGCGGGCCCTCGGGCTCGGGCAAGTCGACGCTCATCCGATGCATCAACCGGCTCGAGACGGTGCAGAAGGGCCGCATCGTGGTCGACGGCATCGAGCTCACGGCCGGTGGCAAGAACGTCGACGCCGTGCGGGCCGAGGTCGGCATGGTGTTCCAGCAGTTCAACCTGTTCCCGCACCTCACGATCCTGCAGAACTGCACGCTGGCGCCGATGCGCTCGCGCGGCATGAGCAAGTTGCAGGCGGAAGAGGTGGCGATGAAGTACCTCACGCGCGTGCGCATTCCCGAGCAGGCGCAGAAGTACCCGAGCCAGCTCTCGGGCGGCCAGCAGCAGCGGGTGGCGATCGCGCGTGCGCTGTGCATGGCGCCCAAGATCATGCTGTTCGACGAGCCGACCTCGGCACTCGACCCCGAGATGGTCAAGGAAGTGCTCGACACCATGATCGGCCTGGCCGAGGACGGCATGACCATGCTGTGCGTCACGCACGAGATGGGATTCGCGCGAAGCGTGGCCGACCGGGTGATCTTCATGGCCGACGGCCAGATCGTCGAGCAGGGCCCGCCGGCCGAATTCTTCGGCCATCCCAAGCACGAGAAGACGCGGCAGTTTCTCGGACAAATCCTGAGTTCCCATCAAGCGCACTGACGCCGCGATCGACGACATGACGCCGGTATTGATTTCCCTTTCATCCTTCGGCGCCTCGGAGATCGGGCGCCACGGCCAGCTCTGGTGCGCGCAACTGGCGCGCGCCGCGGGCGCCGACAGCGTCGAGGTGCGCGGCGAACTGCTGCGCGACCCGTCCTCGGAGCTGCCCGCCATGGCCGGGCTGGCCTCGGTCTATTCCAGCCCCGAAGGCCTCTGGGCCGAAGGCGGCTGGCTCGACAGCGCCGCGCTGGCCCGCGGCATCGCCGCCGCGACCACGCTGGGCGCCAGGCGACTCAAGATGTCGATCGGCGACTTCGGTCCGGCCTCGCACGGTTCGCTGTGGGGATTGAAGGTGCAGCTCGCCGAGACCCGGGTCGAGCTCGTGATCGAGAACGACCAGACCGTCTCCGCCGGGACGCTGGCGGCGCTGCAGGCCTTCTTCGACGCGGCCGACCGCGCCGGGCTGGAGCTCGGCATGACCTTCGACATGGGCAACTGGCACTGGGTCGGCGAGTGTCCGCTGCAGGCGGCCCAGGCGCTGGGCCGCCGCGTGCGCTACGTGCACTGCAAGGGTGTGCAGCGGCTGCCGGCCAAGTGGGTGGCGGTGCCGCTGGCCGATTCGGTCGCGCCCTGGCGCGCCGTGCTGCGGGCGCTGCCGGCCGATGTGCCGCGCGCCATCGAATACCCTCTGGTCGGTGACGACCTGCAGGCCGTCACGCGCGACCAGATCACCCACATCCGCTCCCTCTGATGACGAACGCTGCCGCTGCCACCTTCGACGTCGCGCTGTTCGGCGAGGCCATGCTGCTGCTGGTGGCCGACCAGCCCGGGCCGATCGAGAACGCCACCGCCTTCCACAAGCGCACCGCGGGCGCCGAGACCAACGTTGCGATCGGCCTTTCGCGCCTCGGCCTGCGGGTCGGCTGGGCCAGCCGGCTCGGCACCGATTCGATGGGCCGCGCGCTGCTCGCCACCATGCAGGGCGAGGGCATCGACTGCTCGCACGTGATCAGCGATGCGGCCCAGCGCACCGGCTTCCAGTTCAAGGGCCGCGTGACCGACGGCAGCGATCCGCCGGTCGAATACCACCGCAAGGGCTCGGCCGCCAGCCACATGGGTCCGGCCGACGTCGACGAGGCCTGGCTGCGCTCGGCGCGCCACCTGCACGCCACCGGCGTGTTCGCGGCGATCTCCGACACCAGCCTGCAGGCGGCCATCAAGAGCATGGACGTGATGCGCACGGCCGGCCGCACGATTTCCTTCGACCCCAACCTGCGCCCGACGCTGTGGTCGTCGCCGGAGACCATGCGGCACTGGATCAACGACCTGGCGGCGCGCGCCGACTGGGTGCTGCCGGGCCTGGAGGAGGGCCTGTTCCTCACCGGTGAAAGCACGCCCGAGGGCGTGGCGCATTTCTACCGGGCACGCGGTGCCCGGCTGGTGGTCGTGAAGCTCGGTGCCGAAGGCGCCTACTACGACAGCGATGTCGCGGGCAGCGGCCGAGTCGAAGGCTTCCCT
Organism: Variovorax sp. P1_H12_2; assembly: GCF_056405335.1. Taxonomy (NCBI): domain Bacteria; kingdom Pseudomonadati; phylum Pseudomonadota; class Betaproteobacteria; order Burkholderiales; family Comamonadaceae; genus Variovorax; species Variovorax sp. P1_H12_2. The sequence goes on along the minus strand of NZ_JBFUCI010000011.1, from coordinate 18,742 downwards.
GTGAAGGACATCGTCGACACCGTGGGCGCCGGCGACGGCTTCGCGGCCGGCGTGGTCAGCGCGCTGCTCGAAGGCAAGGCGGTGCCCGATGCGGTGCGGCGCGGCGCCTGGATCGGCGCCCGCGCGGTGCAGGTCCTCGGCGATACTGAGGGCCTGCCGACTCGCGCAGAACTCGAGGAGGCCGGACTGTGACTGCTGCCCGCAAGAACGTGCTGGTGTTTCGCGAGCTTCCCGACGACCAGCTCGCGCGCCTGCAGGCGGTGCACGAGGTCACGGTCGCCAATCCACGCCTGCCGGCGCAGCGCGCGGCCTTCGACGCGGCGCTCGCCAAGGCCCATGGCCTGATCGGCTCCAGCTACCCGGTCGACGACGCGCTGCTGGCGCGCGCGCCGCAGCTCGAAGTGGTGTCCAGCGTTTCGGTCGGGGTCGACAACTATGCGCTGGCGTCGCTGCACGCGCGCGGCATCACCTTGTGCCACACGCCCGGCGTGCTCGACGAGACCGTGGCCGACACCGTGTTCGCCCTGCTGATGGCCACCAGCCGGCGCGTGGTCGAGCTCTCGAACCTGGTGCGGGAAGGCCGCTGGACGAAGAACATCGGCGAGGATCTGTTCGGCTTCGACGTCCACGGCAAGACCTTGGGCCTGCTGGGCTTCGGCCGCATCGGCCAGGCGGTTGCGCGCCGGGCCGCGCTCGGATTCGGCATGCCTGTGCTCTATCACGCGCGCCGGCCGGTGGACCTGGCCGCGCAGGCGCCCGAGCTGCAGGGCCGTGCCGCGCACACGCCGCTGGACGAGCTGCTGGCCCGCGCCGACTTCGTGGTCGCGATGCTGCCGCTGTCGGACAGCACGCGCGGCATGGTCGATGCGAAGTTCTTCGCCGCGATGAAGCCGGGTGCCATCTTCATCAACGGCGGCCGCGGCGCCACGGTGCAGGAAGACGCGCTGCTCGCCGCACTCGACCACGGCACGCTGCATGCGGCCGGCCTCGACGTCTTCGCGACCGAGCCGCTGCCCGCGGATTCGCCGCTGCGCACCCATGCGCGCGTGACCCCGCTGCCGCACATCGGCTCGGCCACGCACGAGACCCGGCATGCGATGGCCGAGCTCGCGACGACCAATCTGCTGCAGGCACTGGCCGGCGAGTGCCCCACGGCCGTCTACGACACCGCATCCGCTTGAGCGCCCGAACCTCCATGCAGCGTCCGGCCCGCGCCACCATCGCCGACGTCGCCAAGGCGGCCGGCGTCTCCAAGGCGACGGTCTCGCGGTTCCTGAATCATCGCGAGCGGCTGCTGAGTCCCGACATCGCGGCCCGCGTCGAGGCCGCGGTCGCGCAACTGGCCTACACGCCGAGCCCGATGGCGCAGGCCCTGAGCCACGGCCGATCGCGCCTGATCGGCCTGATCGTGGCCGACATCACCAATCCGTATTCGGTGGCCGTGCTGCGCGGCGCGGAGAAGGCCTGCCAGGAAGCCGGCTACCTCGTGATGCTGTTCAACCTGGGCAACGACATCGACCGCGAGCGCGAGGCCATCGATGCGTTGGCCGGCTACCAGGTCGATGGCTTCATCCTCAACACGCTGGGTCGCGGCGCCGGGCTGGTCGACGCCGACGCGCTGCATGGCAAGCCTGCCGTGCTGGTGGACCGGCGCCATGCGGGCATGCACACGGACTTCGTGTCGCTGGACAACCCCGCGGCCATGCGCGCGGCCTGCGGCCACCTGGTCGAAGGCGGCTACCGCGAGCTGCTCTACATCACGGAGCCGCAGAAGGGCGTGAGTTCGCGGCGCGAGCGCACGGCGGCCTTCGGGGCCTGCATCGCGGCGCACGAGCCGCGCGTGGCCGGCGAGGTGTGCGAATGCACAGGTGACGACAGCGAGGGCCTCGATGCCGCGCTGCGCGCCCTGCACAAGCGCGCCAAGCGCGGCAAGCGTGCCGCGGTGCTGGCGGGCAATGCGGTCGTGACCTTGCGCGTGGCCGCGGCGATGGCGCGGCTGGGCTTGCGCTTCGGAATCGATATCGGCTTCGTCGGTTTCGATGACGCCGAATGGGCACCGCTGATCGGCCCCGGGCTGAGCGCCATCGCGCAGCCCACCGAGGACATCGGCCGGGTCGCGGCGACCTGCCTGCTCGAACGCCTGCGAGGACTGGAAGGGCCGGCGCGCCAGTTGCTGCTGCCGGGGCAGTTGGTGGTGCGGGGATCGTCGAGCAGCGCTTGACGCGCGCTTGTCCATCGCGCCATCGCGCCGTGGACTGAGCGGCGCGCTCCGACCTATCGAATGACCGCGCGACGGTAGCTCCGCCGTGCGACGCCGGCGTACGACACGGGCGTCATGGGCATGCCGATGACGTCGATGAACACCGAGACCTCCGCTCCCTTGGCCGGCATGTTGCCCTGCAGGACCTTGATCGTGTAGGACAGGGCGGAGCCTTTCAGTACGGGCGTCTGCAGGATCGCTATCACTTGCCGCATCGACTTGCCTTCGATGATGGAGATGTCGGCATTGGGCGGATCCGAAAGAAAGCTGTCCTTGCCCTTGCTCCAGAAGGGAACGAATGCTGCCGTCTTCATGTTTCCGGCGATGTGTTCAGGGCGGTCGGAGAAGAACACCGTGATCGGGCTCACATCCTTCAGCGTCAGTTTGCCGTTCGTCTTGTCGTAGGTCATGCTGTTCGCCGTCTGCACGAACAGGAAGTCGGCCGGCTTCGCCGGCGCATCGGCGCCCTGTGCCCTGGCGGTCTCGAGTGCGGGAGTCGAGGCGAGCAAGGTCGCGGAGGTCACGAAAACGCGTCGGGTCGTCATGAAGATTCCCCCTACGTGGTTGAAAGAAGCTGCAATTCCTGGGAGCCTGTCCCACAGGGGCAGCATGTCCGAGGTTGACCCTCGAATTGTTGACGTGCGTCAATTCGGACACGGATCAAGTGAAACCGAATGAGAGTTCCGGACCGCCCCGCCGCGAAGGATGGGCGCCGCCGGCGAGCGGATGGGCGGCTAGCCGCCCGGATCGCCCTCGACCAGCGCCAGCACCCGCAACGGACTGCCCGAGCCCGCTTGGATCTTCAACGGCGCAGAGACGATCAGCGCTCCCGTCGGCGGCAACTGGTCAAGGTTCTTCAGGCACTGCAGCCCATAACGGTTGGCGCCATGCATCAGGGTGTGGCACGGATAGGCCAGCGGCCAGCCATGCGATTGACCCGCATCGGTGTTGATCGTCTCGACGCCGAAGCCATGCACGTTGCGCTCGCGGATCAACCACTCGACCGCCTCCTGCGTCGGCCCCGGCGTATGGGCGCCGTCGTCGCGCATGTTGACGAAGGCGACCGGGTCGGCGATCCGCTTCGACCAGTCGGTGCGAAGCAGCACCCATGCGCCTTCGGGAATGCGGCCGTGGCGCACTTCCCAGGCCTGCAGGAAATCCACCGTCAGCAGCCAGTCGGCATCCTCGGCGACCTCGGCGCTGGCATCGACCACCACCGCCGGCGCGATGAAGTTGCCGGTGTCGATGGTGTCGACCGTGTTGCGCGGATGGTCCTTGCCCGTCACCCAGTGCGCGGGCGCATCGAAGTGCGTGCCGGTGTGCTCGCCGCAGGTGAAGTTGTTCCAGTACCAGCCAGGGCCGGCCTCGTCGTAGCGCGAGATGCGCTCCATCTTGAAGGCGGCGACCTGGCCGAACTGCGGCGGCAACTGCAGCGGCGGGAAGTCCTCGCTCAGGGTGTGGGTGAGATCGATCGTGCGGACCGACCGGTCGCGCATGGCCGTGGCCAGCTGGGTCAGGAGGTTCATCGTGGCTTCCAATCAGACGGGGAAAAGGAGACTCAGGCGCGGCGCCGGGCGGTGACTTCGAGTTCGACCTTGGCGCCCTCGACCGCCAATGCGCTGCACAGCGTGGTGTTGGCCGGGCGGTTGGCGCCGAAGCGGCGCTTGAGCACACCGCTGACCGCGATCACATCGCCGCGATCGGGCACATAGACCCGCACGCGCAGCACGTCGGCCAGGCTGGCCCGCGCCTGCGCCAGTGCGCTTTCGATGGTGTCGAGCGCGACATCGCACTGCTGCTCGACGGTGGCCGGAAACTCGCCGGTGGCGAAAACCTGGCCCAGCGTGCCCGAGACGAAGATCCAGTCGCCGTCGACCACGGCGCGCGAGTAGCCGGCCAGCTCCTCCCAGCGGGAGCCGCTCTGGATGAACGTGCGTGGCGTGTCGGAGTCGATGCTCATTGCGCCTTGAACCCCGAGTCGCGGATCACCTTGCCCCAGCCGCGCGAGGCATCGACCACCCACTGCTCGACCTCCTTGGCCGGCGCCGGCGTCACCTCGTTGCCCATCTTGGCCAGCCGTTCCTGCAGGTCGGGCTGAGCCAGGGCGATCTTCATCGCGCGGTCGAACTGATCGACGAATTCGACCGGCAAGCCCTTCGGCCCGAAGAAGGCCAGCCACGGGTTCTTGTCGATGCCGCTGTAGCCCAGTTCGAGGAAAGTCGGGATCTCGGGCGCGGTCTTGCTGCGCACCTGGCCCGAACTCGCGAGAATGCGCACCTTGCCGGCGCGGTGGTACTCGATCAACTCGGTCATCGAGGCAATGCCGATCGGAATCTGGCCCGCGAGCAGGTCCTGCACCATCGGAGCGCCACCCTTGTAGGGCACCGAGTTCATCGTGACGCCGAAGGACTTGCCGACGATGTGGCCGATGAACTGCGGCACGCTGCCGGCTGCCGGGATGCCGTAGTTGGCCTCGTTCGGATGGGCCTTCACCCAGGCGCCGAGCTCGGCCATGGTCTTGACGTCGGTGGCGGCGCTGACCGCGAGCACGTTGTAGTAGGAGGCCACGCCGGCCAGCGCCGTGAAGTCGGCCACCGGGTCGTAGCCGGCGGCGGCGAGGGTCAGCGGAATGATCACTTGCGTGTGGTCGATCGACAGCATGATGGTCGAGCCGTCGGCCGGCGCGGCCTTGAGCAGCTGGGCGGCGATCTGCCCGCCGGCCCCGGGCTTGTTGTCGACCACGAACACCTGGCCGTTCATGGCCTTGCCGAGCTTGTCGATCACGGCGCGCGCCACCACGTCGGTGGCGCCGCCCGGCGGAAAGCCCACCAGCACGCGGATGGGTCCCGTGTAAGCCTTGGTACTCGCGTGGGCGCCCCAGGGAGACGAGAGCGCGGGGGCGAGCAGGGCCGCCGTGAAGGCCTGGCCGAAATGACGTCGGTTCATGATCTCTTCCTCATCGTGGTGTCAAAGAACTTGCGGACCGGGTGGCGCAGCCTGGTGCTCCAGGCGTGCCTGGATCAGGAGCACTTCCAGCTCGTGGCAACGCACCAGGCGCAGCCAGCGGGCGTCATCCATGTCGGGCGTGCGCGACGCATGCAGGCTGATCCGGCAGCCGTCCGGATCGACTTCCACCACGGCGTGGATGCGCGGGCTCAGCGCATCGGGCGCGCCGCCCACGTGGTAGCTCACTGTCATGCGGGCCTCGTCGACGACCGGGCGCACCCAGCTCGGCGTGTCGTCGAACAGCGAGTGGCCGCGCACCATGCCGCCGCCGACCGCCTCGGTCTGCCAGCAGCCCAGGGCCCATTGGCCGAGCGCCAGGCCATCGCAAAGGAAGTCCAGGGCCTGCTGCGTGCTCGCGCGGCAGTGGACCGAAGCGCTGTGGGTGGCCGTCATCGCGTCAGGCGAGCCAGCGCGCGCAGGGCGCCCACGACGTCGTCGGCCGTGTTGTAGAAGTGCGGCGCGATCCGGATCACGTCGTTGCGCGCCGAGACCACGTAGCCCGACTGCAGCATCTGCGCTTCGACCGCGGCGGCGTTGGCGATGCGGATCGCGGTGTTCGCGCCCTTGGCGGCGGGGTCCAGGGGGCTCGCGACCTCGAGGTCCAGGCGCGCCGCCTCCTCGATGGCCACGGCCGACAGCTGCTGCAGGTAGGCCTCGATCGCCGGCACACCGATCTCGTTGAGCAGGGCCATGCTGGCGCGCGCGACGCTGGCGCACATCATGGGCGGCGTGCCGGTGTTGAAACGCGTGGCGCTGTCGGCGAAATCGAGCTGCGCGGGATCGAAGGCGAACGGGTTGACGCGGCCGAACCAGCCGGTGACCGTGGGCACGAGCTGCCGCGCCAGCGCAGGCCGCACATAGAGAAACGCGATGCCCGGAATGCCCAGCAGGTACTTCTGGGCACCGGCGGCCAGGATGTCGACCTCCTGGGCGCGGACGTCGATCGCGATCGAGCCGGCGGACTGGTAGGCATCGACGAACTGGATCGCGTCGTGCGCGCGCGCAGCCCGGCCGGTGGCCGCGATGTCGACGATCTGGCCGTCATAGAAGCAGGCCTGCGACACCGACACCAGTGCCGTGCGGTCGTTGACCGCCGCCGCGACCCGTGCGGTGGTGTCGGTGCGGCCCGCCTCGGCCGGAACCAGGCGGACCTGCGCGCCGCGCGGCTGCTGTGCCAGCCAGACGTGGCAGATCGAGGGAAAGTCCAGCGTGCTCGTGACGACGTCGGGGCGTCCGCCGTCGAAGCGCAGCGCCGAGGCGATCGCCGACGCGGCATCCGACACGCTGCCCAGCACCGCGATGTCCTCGACATCGGCGTGGATCATGCGTGCGAACTCGGCGCGCGCCAGGGCCACCTGGTCCATCCAGTAGCCCCAGTCGGCGCCGCGGCGCACCCAGACGTCGAGGTACTCGTCGATGGCCTGACGCACCGGCAGGCTCAGCGCGCTTTGCGAGCAGCTGGACAGCTGCACCGCGTTGTCCAGGATGGGAAAAAGCTTTCGGTATGAGGAGAATGGATGTTTCATGAAACTGCCCGCCGGGACGATGGGACTTCGAGGCGATGAACAAGAACGCAGAGACGACGGCTTCCCCTTCGGCGTGGATCGAGGTGCCGCATTTCCGCTGGGAGATGCTGATGGCGCAGGGCGCGCCGCGGGTGGACTTCCGCAAGGGGCAGACCCTGTTCTCGCAGGGCGACGCCGTGACCCATGTCCACGTCGTCGAGCAGGGCCGTGTCCGGCTGGTGCTGCTGTCGGAGGCCGGCCACGAGAAACACCTGGCCATCGTCGGCACGCAGGGGATGGTCGGCGAATGCAGCGCGTTCCTGGACGGCCGGCATTCGGTCACCGCGGTGGCCTCGTCGGACGTGGTCACGCGGCAGGTGGCGCTGGCCCAGCTGCTGCAGTCCATGGCGCGCGACGACGCGTGCATGCGCCAGGTGCTCTGGCTCATGAATGTCAAGCTGCGCGTGCTGGCGCACCAGAACCTGCTGTTGAGCCAGGCGACGGCGACCCAGCGGGTGGTCCATCACCTGGTGCAGTTGGCCGGCACCTACGGCGAGGCGCAAGGGCAGGGCGTCGCGATACGGATCTCGTTCACCCACCAGGAGATGGCCAACCTCGCCGGCTTGAGCCGGGTCATGACCTCCAACGTGCTGATGCAGCTGCAGGAGCAGGGCCTGATCGAGATGGTCAAGTCGCATTGCGTGATTCGAGAGATGCAGGCGCTGAGGCAGCGGGCCGTGGTCTTGTGAAGGACATCGGGTCGATGGCGATCCAGTGTAGGAACGGCTCGCGGCGCCGTATGTCAACGGCTTTACAAGCCGGCATCTTTTTCTCGCCGTGCCCGGCTTGCGGCGCTGGCTGACCTTTCGATCGTCCGGGCCGTCGTTTCGTCCGTGCAGGGCGGTCCTTCGACGCAATGGCGGCTTCCGCCTGACGGCGGGGCCTCCTAGAGTCTGTTCTTGCATTCGATGGATGCCAGGGAGGACCCGATGATCTCGATTCGCAACGTGCTGGTGCTGGGGGCCGGCAAGGTGGGTGGCACGGTGGCCGACATGCTGGCCGACTACCACCGGATTCCGGTCACGCTCGCCGACCGCGAACCCCCGCGGCGCGCGCTGGACGACCGGCTGGTGCGGCGCACGGTGCTCGATGTCGGGGACGACGCAGCGCTGGCGGCGGCATTGGCCGGGCACCAGCTGCTGATCAACGCGCTGCCTTTCCAGCAGGCCGGGCGCGTCGCGGCGGCCGCGCGCGCGCTCGGTGTGCACTACCTCGACCTGACGGAGGATGTCGCGGCCACCCACGTCATCCGTGGCCTGGCCGACGGGGCCGACACGGTGCTGATGCCGCAGTGCGGCCTGGCGCCCGGCGTGATCGGCATGCTGGGGGCCCACCTCGCCGGCCGGTTCGACGAACTGCACGACCTGCATCTGCGCGTCGGCGCTCTCTCTCGCCACGCCACCAACGGCCTGCGCTACAACTTCACCTGGAGCATCGACGGCCTCATCAACGAATACTGCCATCCTTGCGCGGCCATCGTGCAGGGCCAGCCCGTGTCGGCGCAGCCCCTCGAAGGGCACGAGACATTGGTGCTCGACGGCGACACCTACGAAGCCTTCAACACCTCGGGCGGGCTCGGCACGCTGTGCGAGACGCTGGCGGGCCGCGTGCGCAACCTCGACTACAAGACGCTGCGCTACCCGGGCCACCGCGATGCGATGGCGCTGCTGCTGCACGACCTGCGGCTGGCCGAGCGGCGGGACCTGCTGCGGCAGGTGCTGGAGTACGCCGTGCCGCACAGCCGGGAAGACGTGGTGATCGTGTTCGCCTCGGCGTCCGGCCTGCGTGGCGGGCGCCTCGAGCAGGAAACGCGCATGGCCCGCATCCAGGGCGGCCGCCTGCGCGGCGTGGACCGCACCGCGATCGAACTCGCCACCGCGGCGGGCGTGGTCGGCGTGTTCGAGCTGCTGCGCACAGGCCGCCTGCCGGCGCGCGGTTTCGTGGGGCAGGAGCGGGTGGCGCTCGAGGCCTTCCTGGCCACCCGCGTCGGCAGCTGCTTCGCCGCGCTCGGCGAACCGGGTGGCGGCGCGGCGCCGGCCGGCCCGCATCGCGGYGCCACTTTCGCCCATGCTTGGCCGCCTCAGGCGCGACGTCGCGCACGCAAGGAGCCACAAGCATGAACGCCGCTGGCGCAGGGCATCCGGTTCGATTGACCCGTGTCGTCTTCAGGCGAGCAGCGGGCTGCGCCTTGCCGTGTACTTCGACGCCAGCTCGTAGGCGTTGCCGATCTGGAGCACTGCCAGATCCGCCTGCGCGCGGCCCATCACCTGGAGACCGATCGGCAGCCCGCCCGGACCGAAGCCGGCCGGCACGCTCRGCACCGGCACGCCGGCCAGCGTGCCGCCGACGACGACCTCCATCCATCGGTGGTAGGTGTCCATCGTCCTGCCGTTGACGCTCTTGGGCCAGTCCAGCTTGGCATCGAAGGGAAACACCTGCGCCGATGGCAGCACCAGGTAGTCGTAGCTCTGGAACAGCGTGTTGAGCGCCTGGTACCACGCGCTGCGATCGATGGAGGCGCGGTAGACGTCCGCGCCCGAGACCTTGAGGCCCTTCTCGACTTCCCAGACGGCTTCGGGCTTCATCATGGCTCGCGTCTTCGGATCGGCATAGAGCCCGCCGGCCACGCCCGCGACGAGGAAGCCGCGCAGCGTGAGCCAGGTCTTCCACAGGCGCTCCATCGAGAAATCGGGCTGAACCGCTTCCACCGTGCAGCCGATGGTCTCGAAGTGCTTGAGCGCCTGGGTGCAGGTGTCGAGCACGCCGGGCTCCATCGGCAGGTAGCCGTTGTAGTCGCCCATCCAGCCGATGCGCGCGCCTTTGAAGTCCTTGGCCAGCGGCCTGGTGAACATCGCCGGGTCCTGGTCGATCGACAGCGGCACGCGGGCGTCATGGCCGGCCTGCACCGACAGCAGCATCGCGAGATCCGCCACGCTGCGGCCCATCGGGCCTTCGTAGCCGAGCTGTTGCATGAAGACCTCGTTGGTCGGGCCGTAGGGCACGCGCCCGAACGAAGGCCGGAAGCCGAAGACATTGTTCCACCCGGCCGGGTTGCGCAGCGATCCCATCATGTCGCTGCCGTCGGCCACGGGAAGCATGTTCAATGCCAGCGACACGGCGGCGCCGCCGCTGCTGCCGCCCGCGCTCTTCGTCGGATCGAAGGCATTCAGCGTAGTGCCGAACACGGCGTTGTAGGTGTGCGAGCCGAGCCCGAATTCCGGCGTGTTGGTCTTGCCGATCAGGATCGCGCCGGCCTTGCGCGCCCGCTCGACGACGATGGCGTCGGTCTTCGGCACGTAGTCCTTGAGGATCGGCGAACCTTGCGTGGTGACGATGCCGGCCGTGGCCGCGAGGTCTTTGGGCGCTTGCGGAAAGCCGTGCATCCAGCCGACACTGCGGCCTTCGTTCTTCGCTGTCGCCAGCTGGGCGTCGCGCTGCCGGGCCTGCGTGAGCAGCCCTTCGCGCGCCTGCAGCGAGACGATGGCGTTGACCGTCGGATTGAAGCGGTCGACCTGCGCCAGATAGGCGTTCATCACCTCCACGCACGAGACGCTGCGCGATTGGATGGCGCGCGACAAGGCGATGGCCGACCAGCCGGTGATCTCGCCGGCGGGCCGGGTGACCGGACTCGCGCCCTGGGCCAGCGCAGCCAGCGGTGTGGTCGCGAGCAGGGCGGCGCCAGCCTTGAGGAAGTCGCGACGATCCGTGGTCGCGCCGCCGAGGGATGGCGATGGGTCGAAGTCTTGCATGGGATGTCCTCGTGGTCTGGATGTTGGAATGGAGGTGAAGCGAGCGGCTCACTTGGCCGGCTGGTTCAGCCCGAGCGTGGGCGTCTCGTCGAAGTAGTTCCAGGGCTTCAGCAGCGCGTGGACCCATTCGGTCGGCATGATCGGCCACTCCTCGGCGCGCGCGACGTGGGTGGTGCCGGTGGTCAGCCAGACCACGTTGTCGGTGTTCACGATCGGCTGGTCGTCGGCGGTGAACTGGCCGAGGCCGGTGTCCTTGCCCGAGCGGTTGGGATACTTGCCTTCGGGGAACTTCTCCTGCGGGTCGTAGCGCGTGACCCAGATCTGGCGGTCCATGAAGCTCAGGCGGTGGTTGATCCACTCGTCCTTGGCAAAGTTGGCGCCCTTGGCGATCGGGTGCGTGCCGCCCGCGTAAGGAATGAGCTGGTACGAGACCGGATTGCCGACCTTGTTGAGCCGGTTCGGGTTGCTCAGGAGACGGATGGTCGACGCATCGAACTTCTGAGCTGCCGCCTTCTCGCTCGCCACCGTGCGCTGCACGGTCTGCATGGTGCTGGTGCGTGGCCCGCCGCGCGTGTTCTTCTCGACCACCGGGTCGATCTCGGTCAGCGAGTTGGCCTCGCCATCGACGTCGAGGTCGAGCCGGAAGTTGTAGATGTGCTGGTGCGTGGTGCCGACGATGTTGTGGTCGAGCAAGGTGCCGTAGCGCGTGTCTTCGGCGGCGGTTGGATCCTGCATGGTGCGCGCCTTGACGCCCTTCACGGCCTCGATGCCGGTCGCGCCGGCGTTGATGCCGATGGTGCCGTTCTCGGCGAAGACCCAGTCGAACATGTAGTCGTAGTTGCCGACGGTGCTGATCCAGCGCACCACCAGTTCACGCCGCTCGGTGCTGACGTTGGGTTTGCCCATCTCCTGGTGCTTGAACTCGGGGCCGGCATAGCGCTCGAACACCGCGATCGCGTTGGGCACCTTGGCCGGAGCGCCCGCGTAGTCGGCCAGCGTGGCATCGAGCAGCACCGCGTTGTCGGGCGCGTCGCGGCCGCGCGCGATCGGCGAAGTCAGCGTGCCCATGCCGTACTCGCCCGAATCGAGGTAGGCCTTGAAGTACCAGCCCACGTCGGGGTCGCCGTAGGGCACGATCATGCCGCCGAGCGAGCCTTCGTACATGACCTTGCGGCGCGTGCCGCGGTCGTTGTAGGTGACGGTCGAGAGCACCAGCCCGACGCGCGAATCGAGCCGCACATGGAAGTCCCAGTTGCGCCAGTGCAGCGTGTTGCCGCTGATGGTGTAGTTCTTGCCCTCGGGCTCGGTGATCTCCAGCGGCTTGGGCGCGGGGGACGCGCTGCGGTCGCGGCCGTCGTAGGGCGTCGGCTTGAGCGGCACCGGGATCACGCCCTGGTCCTCGATCTTCACGACCTTCTTGTGCTCGAGGTCCACCACCGCGACCAGGTTCTCGATCGGGTGGGCCCAGTAGTTGCCGTCGCCCACGTCAAGGTAGCTCACGACCTTGAGCAGGCGTTGCTCCTGCTTCAGTTCGTCCTTGCCGTCGAAGTAGCCGACCGTCAGCGGCGTCGCGACCACCTTCCTCACGTCGTGGATGTCACGCTTGCGCAGCGCCTGCGCGTACTCGGGGCTGCCTTCGATGGCCGATTGCACCGTGGCGAAGTCGTCGAGCAGAACCATGCCGTGCGCGCCCTCGATGGGCTTCCAGCTCGTGACGCTGCGCGCCGCGAGGTCGATCGTGCCTTCGATCAGCTTCTTGCCGTCGAGCACCACCACCGAGGCCTGGCGGGGCGCGCGCACGGGCTGGCCGGTGAGCGCGAAGTTCCATGCTTCGTCCTTCGGGGGCGTCTTCAGCGTGATCTCGGTGAAGCGGTAGCCGGGCTGGTAGCGGCCGGAGGACTTGAGGATCGCGACGACCGCCTGGATCTCGTCGGCGGTCAGCGGGTTGAGCGGACTCGGCGTGCGCTCCACCGCAAAGGTCTTGTCCAGCCCCGACTGGAATACCTGGTTGATGAAATCGTGCGACACATAGGCCGTGTTGGCCCGCATCGTCACCGGCACGTCGAGCTGCACCGGCTGTCCGTTCACCATGGCGGTGCGCGAACCCGGCTTGACCCGCACCAGCATGCTGTTGCGCGAAATCGTGAAGACGTTGGCGAAGCCGTCCCAGCGCACCGCGGCACCGAAGTCCTCCAGCGTCTTCTTCAGCGGCACCATGTGCGCCGCGCCGCCATGGGCGTGCGCGGGCGGTGCGAAGGTCGTGAGCGCGGCGCAGGCCGCGAGCACCGCGATGGCCGTCAGTGCGGCGGCGCGCTGGCGCAGAGGGCGGGAATCTGAAAACTGTGGATGCTGCATCGAAGTCCTGCGTCGCTGTGGGAGTGGTTTCGACGGAGGTTACGAGGCAGTGCACGGGGCCCGTTATCCCGATTCGGCAAGACTTCGCCCGGGGCCTCGAACGACCTCCACGGGCCGCAAGCCGGTCAGTGGGTGGTCAGCATGCCGGTCGGCATGGCCCTGGCGGCACCGCGCGCGCGGGTCGCCGAGGGCAGTTCGCCGAAGTGCTGGCGGTAGTCCGCCGCGAAGCGCGACAGGTGCCAGAAGCCCCAGCGCGCCGCGACGTCGCCCACCGTCTCGTCGCTGTGCGCGAGCAGTTCGCCGCGCACGCGGTTCAGGCGCATCACGCGCAGGTAGGTCACGGGGCTCAGGTGCAGGATCTCTTCGAACGCGTATTGCAGCGCTCGGCGCGAGGCGCAGGTGGCCTGGCACAGGTCGGGCACGGTGATCGCCTCGTCGGCATGGGCGTGCATGTAGTCGCGCGCGGCGTAGAGGATGCGCCGTCGCGCGGCGGCGCTGGGCCGCACGCTCGCTTCGTGGCGATCGCCGGCCACGCCGTCGAGCATCGCCTCCGAGAGCGAGAGCGCCAGCATGCGCTGCGCTGCGGGCTCCTGCAGCAGCGCAGGCTGCAGCCGCGCGAGCGCGAGCGCGGAATCGACGAGTTGCTTCATCCCGGCCTGGACGGCCGCAGACGAAGCCAGCACGCACGGGCCTTGCAATGGCTGCGCGACCTGCTCGCCGCCGCGCAACTGGGCGGCCAGTGCCGACAGGTGCGCGGTGTCGATGGAGATGCCGATCACATCCATGCCCGCGCCCGCGATCAGGTCGAATTCGGAACCGGACGACACGGCGATCATGCGGTCGCGTTCGAGCGCATGGCCGCAGAACCAGCCGGCCTCGGTCACGGGATGCATCAGGCCGACCGTGAGCGTCCCGGCGCGCGGCATACCGCACTGGAAAACCGCGCGGCTCGCAGTCTCCGCGAACACCTGCACCGGTCCCACGCGCAGGTCCTCCACGTGGCCGCTGAAACGGCCRGCAGAGATCTGCTCGTACTTCTGGTCCCAGGCGCTCAGCCCGGCGGCATGCTCGTCCGCATCGCGGGTGTCGAGGGTGGTGTAGCAGACGTCTTCCATGGCGGTATCCGGACGGATTCGGCGCAAGAAGCGTGCCGCAGGCCCCGGCGTTTCGGAAGCCGGATTACCCTGATGGTCGGGTTTCTGCCGCTCGTTTTGGCACGCCGTTACTTCTTGATGCTGATGACGCGCGGCTGCGTGACCGACTTGAGGCCGTCGATGCCGAATTCCACCCCCCAGCCCGAGCGCTTGACGCCGCCGAAGGGCACCATGGGATGGATCGCGCCATGCTGGTTGATCCACACGGTGCCGGCCCGGATGCGCGAGGCGACCGCTCTGGCCTTGTCGATGTCGGCGGACCAGACGGAGGCGCCGAGTCCGGCGTCGAGCCGGTTGGCGCTCGCGATCGCGGATTCGAGGTCGCTGTAGCGAATGACCGGCAGCACCGGGCCGAACTGCTCCTCGTCCACCAGGCGGCTGCCGTCGGCGATGTCGGTGACCAGCGTCACCGGATAGAAGTGGCCCGGACCGCCGGGCGCCTTGCCGCCGCAGACAATGGTCGCTCCGCCTGCCCTGGCGTCCTCGACCAGCGCCACCACCTTGTCGTACTGCATGCGGTTCTGGATCGGGCCGATCACGGTACCGGCCGCCAATCCGTTGCCCATCGGCATGGCTTGCGCGAGCGCCTTGAGCTCGGCGACCACGGCGTCGTGCAGGCTGTCGGGCACGTACAGCCTCTTGGCGCAGGCGCAGGTCTGGCCCATGTTGAGGAAGGCGCCCCAGAAGAGCCCCATCGCGATCGCCTTCGGATCGGCATCGGGCAGCACGATCGCGGCGTCGTTGCCGCCCAGTTCCATCGTCGTCGGCGTGAGATTGCGCGCCGCCGCCGCGGCGATGCGCGCGCCGGTGGCGTTCGAGCCGGTGAACATGATCTTGTCGATGCCGCTGTTCTCCACCAGGGCGGCGCCGACATCGCCGCCGCCGGTCACGGTGTTCAGCACGCCGGGCGGCAGCACCTCCGCCATGATGCGGACCATCTCCAGCGTGCCGATGCTCGTGTATTCGGAGGGCTTGAGCACCACCGTGTTGCCGGCGCGCAGGGACGGGACGATCTGCCAGATGGCGATCAGCAGCGGCCAGTTCCAGGGCGCGATCGCGGCGACCACGCCGAAGGGCTGGCGGTGCATTTCGTCACGCCGCGTGGYGTCCTCGAAGACGACTTCCACCGGCAGCTCGAGGCTCGCGGGCACCTGTGTCCAGACTTCGCAGCCCCAGAGCTCGAAGCGCGCGCCGGGTACCTGGTCGGGACCGACGCCGCCGAGCGGCTTGCCCTGTTCGCGCGTCACCCATTCGGCGAGGTACTCGGAATTGGCCTTGATGGCTTGCGCGACCTGCATCAGCAGCGCCTGGCGTTCGGCGTCGGGACGTGCGGCCCATGCGGGCTGCGCGGCGCGCGCCGCGGCGACGGCTTCGGCCACCTGTTGCGGCGTGGCGTGCGGCACCAGGCCCAGCGTCTCGCCGGTGGCGGGGTTCTTCGATTCGAAAGTGCGGGCGGCGGCGGCGGCGGGGCGGCCGTTCACGGTGTTCTGAAAGGTTCTCACGGGGTGTCTCCAGACGGTGGATGGTGGCCCGCGCAGTCTAGGGAGCGCGCCCGCGCTGCTCCATCGCGAAGATTCGCGATAGGGTTCACCCCCATGGAGCGCCGTCAGTGGGGCAGGTGGACCGACAGGGCGCCCGCGAGGCGTGCGGTCGAGGACACGCCCAGCTTGTCGCGCGCGCTGCGCAGCTGGTGGTCGACGGTCGAGAAGGAGCGCTTGAGTTCGCGCGCGATCTCCTTGTAGCTCATCCCGGTGGCGGCCATGCGCGCGACCTTCAGCTCGGCCGGCGTGAGTCCGGCGAGGGCCGCAGGATCGGGAGCGGTTGCAGCGTCGCGCGCATCGTTGAGCGAGCGTGCCGCCGTCAGCACCGGCGTGAGCACGGCGCGTGCGAGCAGCGGAAGTTGGGCGAAGGCCTCGGAGCGCCAGGCCGTGCGGGGCTCGATCCAGTCCGCGCACAAGAGGCCGAGCGAGCGTGCGCCGTCGTGCAGCGACACGGCCAGCTTGGTGCGGGTGCCGATGGTGCCGAGCTGAGCACGCATCTGCGGCCCGAAGCGCGCATCGCTCGCGATGTCGCCGAACACCACCACGCCCTCGGCGGCCCAGACGGCGGCCAGGCTCGGATCGCGGGCATCCATCGCGAATCCGACCACCGAAGGCACGGCACCGCCAGGGCGCAGCGATTCGGCCAGCGGCGCATACAGCGCCTGCCCGGGTTCGGCGAAGCCGCCATCCACCCGATCGGCGTCGAGCAGTTCGCGCAGGCACTCCAGGCCCACGCGCCAGCACTGGAGCGGGTCTTCGACGTACAGCAGCATCTGCGCCGCGAACTCGCGGGCCGGGCGCCAGGGAAGCGCGCGGCGGTCGTCGAGCAGACTGCCGCGCAGTCGGCGTTGGGTCTGGAGCACGTCGTCGCTGTGCATCGGATGGGTTCCCCGGGGTCCGGGATTATGGCGCCACCGCGCTGCGCCGATCGATCTTGCGGCTCAGCACCACCGAGGTGTGCGTGTGCTGGATGCCTTCGATCAGGCCGATGCGGTCGAGCAGCGCGTCGAGCTGCTCGTTGGTCTCGCAGCGCAGGGCCAGCATGTAGTCGTACTGGCCGCTGACGGCCGAGAGTTCCTCGACCTCGGGCAGCCGTTCGAGCGCGCGGACCACCGCGGCGCCGGCCTTCGGCGCCACACTGAGCCCGCAGTAAGCGCGCACGGCGGCGTGTTCGAGACGCTGGCCGAGCCGCACGCCATAGCCGGCGATCACGCCGTCGCGCTCCAGCCGCGCGATGCGGGCGACGACCGTGGTGCGCGCCATGCCCAGCTTGCGCGCCAGCGTCGCGGCGGGCTCGCGGGCGTTGGCCTGGAGCAGGCTCAGCAGGTGGCGGTCGGTGTCGTCCAACGAACTGCTTATTCGATTTCGGCGATCAGTTCGATCTCCACGCAGGCACCCATCGGGATCTGCGCGACGCCGAAGGCGCTGCGCGCGTGGGCGCCCTTCTCGCTGCCGAAGACCTCGGCCATGAACTCGCTCGCGCCGTTGGTCACCAGGTGCTGCTCGGTGAAGGTGCTGGTCGAATTGACCAGGCTCATGAGCTTGACGATGCGCTTGACCTTGTTCAGGTCGCCGACCGCCGCGTGCAGGGTGCCGAGCAGGTCGATCGCGATCGCGCGCGCGGCCTGCTTGCCTTCGTCGGTGCCGAGCGTGGCGCCGAGCTGGCCGACCCAGGGCTTGCCGTCCTTGCGGGCGATGTGGCCCGAGAGGAACACCAGGTTGCCGGTGCGCGCGAAGGGCACGTAGGCAGCGGCCGGGGTGGCCACGGGCGGCAGGGTGATGCCGAGGCGGGACAGCGTGTCGTAGACGTTCATGAGGACTCCTTGTTCCGGGTTTGAGATTGGGATTGCGATTGCGATTGCGATTGGGACTGTGCGATCCGAACGGCTTCGTCCTTCAGCTCCTCGAGCGGCCGCACGGTGACCCTGACATCCAGCGTGTGCCGGGCCCCGCCATGCAGCACGCCGCGCATCGGCGAGACGTCGGAGTAGTCGCGGCCGATGGCCAGCGTCACGTAGTCCTCGCCGGGCTGGCGGCCGTTGGTCGGGTCGAAGTCGGCCCAGTCGCCGGGGCCGTCGGTGCCCGGCAGGTAGAGCGACACCCAGGCGTGGGAGGCATCGGCGCCGATCAGGCGCGGGCGGCCGGGCGGGGGCTGGGTCAGCAGGTAGCCGCTCACGTAGCGCGCCGGCAGGCCCAGGGTGCGCAGGCAGGCGATCATGATGTGGGCGAAGTCCTGGCAGACGCCCTTGCGCTGCGCCAGGGCCTCGATTGCCGGCGTGCTGATCTCGGTGCTCTCGGCGTCGTATTCCAAGTCGCGGAACATGCGCAGCGTGAGGTCCATCGCCGCGTCGAAGGCCGGCCGGCCCGGTGCGAAGCTGGGCCGCGCGTAGGCGGCGAAGTCGTCGTGCCGCGGCACGTAGCGCGACGGGAAGACGAACTCGGAGGCCGGGTCGTAGCCCGAGTCCTTGACGTAGCGGAAGCGCTCCCGCACCTCTTCCCACGGCAGCTCGGGCGCCGCCGCCGGCGACAGCACGGGCGGCGCGGTCTCGACCACGCTCTCGGCGGTCACCACCAGCTCGTCGTGCGTCGACTCGAGCGCGAAGAAGGCGCGCGCATTGCCGTAGACATCCGGCGACTCCTCGTGCAGGGCGGGCGTCGGCCTGATCGTCAGCGCATGGCTTACGAGGCGTTGCGACACGGTGTTCAGCGGCTTCAGGTGCGCCAGGTGCTGCGCCGTCTCGACCGGCGGCGCGTAGTCGTAGCGGGTGGCGTGGGTGACGTGGAGCAGCATAAGGCAGAGCTTACAGCCGCCCGCGGAGGGCGGGCACGAGGGGTCAAGAATTGGGCTTGGGGTTTTTCTCCAAGCGGAACTCCAAGGAGGGATGTTGGTTGTGCGCCAGGCTTGTTTCCCTCGGAAGCGCGCCCGGCACGCGGTACGGGCCCGCCGACCCCACTGCGCCGGCCCTTCGGGCTGCCTTGCGGTGCTCGCTTCAGGCGGGGTCCGCGCAAACTCGCTGCGCTCAAACACGCGCGGCCCTTATCCGCCTGAAGCTGCGCTCCTCAGCGGCGCAGAGGGGATCGCCCGTCCCGCACCGCATGCCGGGCTTCGGGG
>NZ_JBFUCI010000010.1:0-37985 GCF_056405335.1 Variovorax sp. P1_H12_2 | reverse complement strand
GGCCTACCAGGAGCAGGCCAAGCTGCTGAAGTCGATCGACTACCAGCCGGAGTAGATTCGGTGGGCCCTGCGTATTCAGCGAGCGCGCTTCAGCCCGCGCGGTGGCGGAACCGATTGCAGGCACTCCACGAGACACTGGGCCGCAGGCGTCAGGCGACCCTGGCGCAGCGTCACGATGCTCACCTCGACCGGGGGCAGGCGCTCGCGCAGATGAAGGGCCTGCAGGCCGCGCGGCAGGAGCTCCTGCTCGATCACGGCGCTGGAGAACAGTCCGAGCAGATCCATCTTCCCAAGCAGGTGCACGGCAATGGCGAAGGATTCGCAGGCCAGCATGCGCGGCGGTACCTCCAGCCCCTGTGAAATGAACAGGCGGGAGAAGAAGTCCCGGTTCAGAGAGGGGACCACCCAATCCTGCTCCTGCAACTCGCGCAGCGACCGCGCTGCGGCCATCGGGTGGTCGCCTCTCGCACCGACGACGAGCTGCATGAGGAAGAGAGGCTGCTGGATGAAATCGTCGGGCAGGCTGCCTTCGAGCGTGTTTGCAACGACGAAGTCGAGCGTGCCGTTCTTGAGCTTTTGCAGCGCGACCGGCGGCGCATCCTCGGTGATGCCGACCTGGGCTTGCGGCATGCGGCGACCGAAAGCCTTCAGCGCATCAGGCAGGAGCGTGAGCCCGATGGTCGATGTGAGGGCCGCCGTCACGCGGCCGTGGCCTCCGGCCTTCATGTAGGCCAGCTCGTCGCGGGCACGGCGCAGCTCCTCGAGGATCAGGTGCGCGCGCGCCTGGAAGGCCAGGCCCGCCTCGGTGAGCTCGACACCCGCGACACTGCGCCGGAGCAGCGGCACATCGAGCTCGGCCTCGAGTTCGCGCATGGTGCGCGTCACTGCGGGCTGGGAAATGAAAAGCGCGCGCGCAGCGGCGCGAATGCTCCGATGCTCGGCGACCGCCACAAAGGCGCGCAGTTGCTGCAGTTTCATTCGAGGCCCGGCTAATGACAACAAATGCTGATGTTAGTGGCGAAAATGTTGTCTTTTCCTGATAGGCCTCTGTTCTTACCATCCGTCGACTCCTGCTGTTGCGCAATGCAAGCAGGCGCGAGCCCCCCCTGTCCCGGAGAACAGCAATGAACCTCAAGAGCACTCTGACCGCCTGCGTCGCAGGCCTCCTCATGACATTGGGCGCCCACGCGGCCGATGCCTTTCCGTCCAAGCCGGTGAGCCTGATGGTTCCGTACCCGGCGGGCGGGTCGTCCGACGTCATTGCGCGGGTCGTCAACAGCGCATTGGCCAGGCAGCTGGGGCAACCCGTGATCGTCGAGAACCTGGGCGGCGCCGGGGGCGCCATCGGTGCGCAGAAGGTTCTTCACGCGCCGACCGATGGCTACCTCGTGTTCCAGGGCACGCCGAACGAGACCATCCTCGTGCCGTTGACCAACGCGTCCGTCAAGTACGCCAGCGAGGATTTCCGCATCGTGCAGATGATCGGTGTGGCGCCGATGGTGGCCGTCACCCGCAAGGACCTGCCCGCGAACTCGATGGACGAGTTGATCGCTCTGGCGCGCAAGTCGGCCAAGGACGCGCCGCTGACTTTCGGCAGCACCGGCTACGGCTCGCTCTACCACGTGCTCGGGGAGCGCCTCTCGGTGCTCACCGGCGCGAAGATGACGCACGTGCCCTACAAGGGCGGCGCGCCGCTGATGCAGGACCTGGCCTCCGGCCAGGTGGACTTCATGCTCGCGCCGATCCAGCAGCAGATCATCGCGATGGCGGATGGCGGACGCATGAAGATCATCGGCACGCTCGCGCCGGCCGGCAAGGTGGAAGCGCCCCTGCTCGCGAAATTCGCGAGCGTCAACGACGGCACGCAGCTCAAGGACTTCAGCTTCACGCTCTGGCACGCCTACTTCGTGAAGAAGGGCACGCCGGACGAGGTGGTGCAACGGCTCAACAAGGCGCTCGGCGTCGTGCTGGCCGATCCGGCGGTGCGCAGCCAGCTCGAAGCCCAGGGCCTGGTGGTGGCGTCGCCGATGACGGTGTCCGAAGCCGTGAAGGCCTACGAGTCCGAAGTGGCGCGCTATCGCCAGATCGCCCATTCGATCAAGCTCGAACCGCAATGAATGCGCGCGCCAATGACTTCGTCGCCCACGATCGTTGATCACTTTTTTTCCGCGAACTACGCGCAGGCGCGCCAGCGCTTCCTCGCCGCCGCGCATTCGCGGTCGGACGGTGTCGAGAGTTTCCTCATCGAGGCCTCGGGTTCGTCCGGCGAGGCCCTGAGCACGGACGTGGCGTGGGTCCGTCCGGACGGCGCGCGTGCCTTGCTGGTGCTCACCTCGGCCACCCACGGCATCGAAGGCTTTTGCGGCTCGGCCTGCCAGCTCGCGCTGTTGGCCGACGACGACCTGCTCGCGCGCGCCGCCCAGGCCGGTGTCGCGCTGCTGTTGATCCACGCCGTCAACCCGTACGGCTTCTCCTGGCTCAGCCGCACCAACGAGGACAACGTCGACCTCAACCGCAACGCGCAGTCTTTCGATGCGCCGCTGCCGATCGACGCGGACTACGCCCGCCTGCATCCGCTGCTGGTGCCGGCGGTGTGGCCTCCGACGCCGGAGAACCGCGAGGCGATCGCGGCCTATGTCTCGCAGCATGGGCACGGTCGGTTTCGCGCGGCGGTGTCGAGGGGGCAATACGCGTTCCCGGAAGGACTTTTCTTCGGCGGTGCTGCGCGCAGCGCATCACTGGGCACGCTCAGCCGTGTCCTGCGGAAGCACGGCGGCATGTTCGAGGAGATCGGCTGGATCGACTTCCACACCGGCCTCGGCCCATGGGGCCATGGCGAGAAGATCTTCGCGGGCCGCCGCGATCCCCAGGAGGTGGAGCGTGCCGTGCGCTGGTGGGGCCTCGATGTGGCGGTGCCCTTCGCGGGCACGTCCGCCTCTGCCGACATCACGGGCCAAGTCGCGTCGCTGATCTATGCCGCGTGCCCCGACGCGCGGACGACATCGATGGCGTTGGAGTTCGGCACCGTGCCGTTCGACGCGATGGTGGATGCGCTGCGGGGCGAAGCCTGGCTGCGCCGCCATCCCGACGCGCCGCCCGCCGCCGCCGCACGCATTCGCGAATCCATGCGCGGAGCCTTCTTCAGTGACGACCCGGCCTGGCAGGGCATGGTGCTTGGCCAGAGCCGGGTCGCGACCCTGCAGGCGCTCCGAGGCCTGGAGGGCCGCTGACTCGATCTGGCGCGATCAGGCCGCCTTGCGCAGGAAGCCCTGGTTGCCGCCGTTGCGATTCGGCGCGAAGCCGTTGGCCTGCAGGGACTCCTCCGCCGTGTCGTAGAAGACGCCGATCCTCGAGATCTCGCGGGCCTGCCGGGCCGTGGCGATCTCGCGGCCGAACTCGCGGGAGATGCGCACCAGCTGCTCGATCTGCGACACCGTGCTCATCTTGGCCGTTCGCGACTGGTTCCACAGGACGTCCTCGGTGCCGCAGCGCACATGCAGGCCCATGGCAATGCCCATCATGTTGATCGGCAGCACGTTGCGCACGGAGCTTTCGACCGTCAGCACGGCACCGTCGGGCACGGCGCGCAGCGTGTTGGCCAGGTTGTAGATGTTGGGCGCATCCATGCCGCCACTGATGGCGACCCAGTTCATGACCAGCGGGCCCTTGTAGACGCCGCGGCGCATCAGGCGCTCCACCGACTCGAAGCTGTTGATGTTGTAGCACTGGAAGGCACTTTGAATGCCGGCCGCGGAGAGCCGGCGGATGTGCTCCTCCACCCAGCCGGGCTGGGAGGGCACCGTCATCTCCTTGTAGGCATTGAAGATGGCGGGGATCTCCCGGGAGGTGCCTTTGAAATCAGCCAGCTCCGCATGCTCGGTCACGTTCATCTGCGAGGTGTTCACCGTCACCGTGACCTGATCGGGCTTGGGGTCGAGTTCGGCCAGCATGTGGCGGGTGTCGTCGCTCAGCCACTTGGCAGCGGCGCCTTCCGATTCCGGCGCAAAGCTGATCGAGCCGCCCACCTGGATGACCATCTCCGGGACGGCCTTGCGCACGCCGGCGATCAGCTCGTTGAACTTGGACAGGCGCTTGGAGCCCTTGCCGTCCAGTTCGCGCACATGCAGGTGCAGCACCGTGGCGCCGGCGTTGTAGCAATCCACCGCCTTCTGGATCTGCGCTTCCATGGTGACGGGGATGTCTTCGGGAAAGTCGGAGGGCAGCCAGCCCGGCGCATAGGGGGCGGCCGTGATGATCAGTGGCTGCTGGTTTTCGGGGAACAGGTGGCCGTCGAGAAAGTTCATTGCATGTCTCCAGTGGAACAGTGGACTTCGACGGACAGGTGGACCTGCGCCCTGGGGCGATGCTGGCACCGTCGAGTTCCGAGGGAGCTGTCACTGTAGGACAGGCAGGCAGGAGGCCGTTTGCCGGATCACGCTGCTCATTTGGCATTTCGCGCCAGTCCGGACGACCCGTGGGCTCACGCGAGTTCGCGAATGAACGCCTCGGCCTGCGGCCACTCGCCATGGCCCGAGGCCGGGTTCAGATGCCCGACCGGGCCGAGTTCGACGAAGCGGCTGCCCCACGCCTGCGCGAAGTCACGGGCGCGATCGAGACGGGTCAGGGGATCGTTGCTGCCCGCCGCAACGATGCTCGGAAACGGCAGCTTGGCGCGAGGGATCGGCAGCCAGCCATTGAGTTCGAGTGCCTCGGTCGTCGGGTAGCCCGCCGGCATGGGGGTCTCGAGGTCGGCGGGCGCCGCCAGCAGTGCGCCGCGGATCTCGCGCGTGGCGCGCAGGGCGGCCCAATGGGCCACCATGATCGCGCCCGCGCTGTGCGCCACGATGATCACCGGTCCCTCGATGGCGGCCAGGGCGCGGTCGATCGCGTCGACGCGCGCGGCGCAACTCAGCTTGTCGTGCTCGAGCGGAGCAACGCTGTGCACGCGAGGCAGCTTCGCCGCCAGCAGGGTCTGCCAGTGGTCCGGTACATGCTCGCGCAGGCCGGGGACGATGAGAACGGTTGACGATGCAGAGTTCATGTTGATCTTTCAGTAGGGCAGGTCGCCGATGATTGCCGTGCGCTCGCTCTTTCGGTGGCACGGCGGGTAGTCCATCACTGCGTAGCGCTGGGTCGAACGGTTGTCCCAGAACGCGATGCTGTTCTTCTTCCAGCGGAAACGCACCTGGTATTCGAGGATGCAGGCCTGACTGACCAGGTAGTTGAGCAGATGACTGGCGCCGGGCGACTTGTCCAGCCCGAAGCGCACATTGGCCGGGGTATTGAAATTGGTGAAGTGCGTCGTGAAGCTCCCATTGACAAACAACACCTTCTCGCCGGTTTCGGGATGGCTGCCCACCACGGGATGGTCCTCCAGCTCGCCGAAGCGACGGGCGAAGGCCACGTGCTGGGCGCGCGTGATGTCCTGGTCGCGGAAGAACAGCACGCGATGCTTCAGGATCAGCGCCCGGATCTCTGCCATCAACGAGTCGTCCTCGGCAGCCGCGCCGAGGTTGACGTTGCCGAGCTCGGCGCCGATCGAACAAGTGAGGGGCTCGACCTGGATCGAGTTGCCCAGAGAGGTCGCGCGAACCACGGCGGGTGCCGCTGTGAGGGCTTGAGTCATGAAGCTTGTCTCCTGTTGTCGAATAGGCCGCTTGATGCTTCAGAGTGTGGTTGCGCCGGCAATCCCCCGCTTGTCAATACATGACAGGCACTTATCCTTCGGTGCCACTTTTCTACCCGGTTTTCCGATGTCGACACCGGTCCGCGCTGCGAGCCTTACCAACTACAGCGAGGTCGCGCGTGCCGGCGGCGTGGACCCCGGAACGCATGCTCTCCGACGCGGGTCTGAGCCCGAATGTCCTGCGCGAGCCGGACCTCATGATTCCGGTCGAGCGCGTCGGGCAATTGCTCCAGGCGTCTGCCRTCCTGTCGGGCAACGAGAGTTTCGGCCTGTGCATGGCGGAGTCACGGCTGCTGTCCAACCTTGGCGCGGTGGGAATGCTGATCCGCGACCAGGCCACGTTGCGCGACTCGCTCGACGTGCTGATGCGCTACCAGGTGCTGCGCAATGGCTCATTGTCGTTGATGGTCGAGGAGTTCGCTGGAGAGGTCGTTCTCCGCGAGGAGGTCCAGGCGGGCAACGCGCAGTAGCCCACGCGCCAGAGAATCGAACTGGCGCTCGGCGTGATGCTGCGGTTGATGCGTCAGTTTCTTGGGGCCGGCTGGCAGCCACGACGCGTGTGCCTCGATCACCCGGCGCCGTGCGACCTCACTGTGCATCGGCGGTTGTTCGGCCGGGCTGTCGAGTTCGACGCCGAATTCAACTGCATCGTTTGCGCGAAGGCCGATCTCGATGCCCGCAACCCGTCCGCCGATCCGGCGATGGCGCGCTACGCGCAGCAGTTGCTGGACGCGTCGGCCAGGCCGCAGAGGGCAACGATGCTCGAGGACGTGCGGCGCACGATCCTGCTGCTGCTGCCCAGTGAGCGCTGCACGATCGAACAGGAGGCCGAGCACCTGGGCGTGGCGTGCCGCACGGTCCAGCGTGGGCTGGCGGAACAGGGGCAGAGCTTCTCAGGTTGACGGACTCCTCCGCCTTTTCACGGGCGTGGCGGTGCGGCCGGGGGTCGAGGCCGTTGGTGCCGGCGTGACCCAACTGGCGGTCGGCGACCGCGGACCTACACGGGCTTCACCAACACACTGGGCGCCTACAGCACCGAGCGGCTGATTGCCGCCACACTGCTGATCAAGCTGCCGGATGCCATCGACTGCGAAACTGCGGCGGCCATGACCATCTTCGTCATTTGAGTGATCCGCTCAGCAAGGTGAACTGCCATGGCTCCAAAGTCATCGAGACTGAGACTGCTCGCAATGCTTGCACTGTGCTGGCTTGCGGTGGCAAAGGTCGTCCATGCACCGAAATTCCGCGAAGCGCTGGCTGCGCAAGGCCTGGACTTGCCGTGCCTCGTTGGACCAGCTTCGGCACGTGCTGGCCGCGACCATGGCCCACAATCAGGCGATCATCGAGAAGCTCCAGCTGAAGAGCAGACCTGAGTGACCCTGCTACCTTGAAGCATTGTCATAGACGAGGTCGCCGCATGCACGCAGCGGCATTTGAGGCGAAGCAGTCGCGCACCGGTCAGACGACACCAAGGGCCTGGAGAATTTTTTCGGGCGTGATCGGCTGCGCAGTAACCCGGACATCGAAGGATGCGAGGGCGTCGTTGATCGCATTCATCACCGCCGCCGGGGCGCCCGCCGTGCCCGCCTCACCCGCGCCCTTGGCGCCGAGTTCTGATGTTCTCGTGGGCGTCTGGACGTGCGCGAGCACGATGTCCGGCATCTCGTTGGCCATGGGTACCAGGTAGTCCGCCATGCTGCCGTTGCGCAGCAGGCCGTGGTCGTCGTAGAGGCATTCCTCGAGCAGCGCACCGCCGATGCCTTGCACAATGGCGCCGCGCATCTGTTCGTCGACCAGCAACGGGTTCAGGATACGCCCGCAGTCTTCCACCGCCCAGTGCTTGAGCAACTTGACAAAGCCGGTCTCGACATCGACCTCGACATACGATGCCTGCACGCCGTTGGTGAAGGCAAAGGGGTAGTCGCGCTGCGCGTAGTGCCGCGTGACCACCAGCGCCGGCAACTCGCCCGGCGGCAAGGTGTCTGGCCGAAAGTAGGYCACTCGCCCGAGTTCGGACAGGGCGACCGATGTTTCCGGATGGTCGGTGTCGACAACATAGCCGTTCCGGACCTCCAGCGTGGCGACATCCTGTTGGAGCACGACGGCCGCGAGCTGGCGCAGATTCTCGCGCAGCGCATGGCCTGCCTGCAAGACCGCTTCACCACCGATGCCGGCGCCACGCGAGGCCCAGGTGCCGCCGCCGTAGGGCGTGACTTCGGTGTCCCCGGTGATCACCCGCACCTGCTCCATCGGCACACCCACGGCGTCCGCCGCGATCTGGGCAAAGATGGTTTCTGTGCCTTGCCCCTGTTCGCCTAMGCTCACGAGGCAGGTCACCAAGCCGCTGGCCTCAAGTCGGAGCGTCGCACCGTCCTGTGCTGAAATGCGGGCGCCGCCGATGCCGTAGAACGCGGCGCCAGGGTTGGTCAGTTCCACCAGCACCGCCAAGCCGATGCCGCGATAGATGCCCTGTTCACGCAACGCCGCCTGCTCGGCGCGCAAGGCCTTGTAGTCCATCAGCTGGGCCAGCTTCTCGAGGCAGGCTTCATGGGACAGCTGCTCCAACTTGATGCCAGAAGCACCGTTGCACGGATAGCCATCGTCGGGCATCACGTTGCGGCGCCGCATGTCGAGGCTGTCGATGCCCAGTTTGCGCGCGGCAAGCTCCACCAGGCCTTCGGTGATGGCGCAGGCAATCGGATGACCGACGCCGCGGTACTGGCTGGTCGGTGCCTTGTTCTGGAACACGACGTTCAGCACGGCCCGGTAATGCTTGTGCCTGTATGGCCCACCGGTGATGGTGAGCACCTGGTTGCCTTCGATCGCGCTGGTGCGCGGATAGACCGAATAGGGGCCGATGCCAGTCAGGTCGTCTACATCGAAACCGACGATTTCCCCGTCGGCCTTCACGGCCAATCGCGCGCGCACCACATGCTCGCGCGCATGAACGTCCGTGACAAACGACTCCAGCCGGTCGGCCACGAACTTTACCGGCCGCTTCAGCAGGATGGACAGCGCCACCGTAGCGAAGTCGTCCGGATACGAATGGACCTTGATGCCGAACGATCCGCCGACATCCTTGCAGATTACACGCACCGAGCTCTCCGGCAAGTCGAAATGGCGGGCGTACAAATCCTGCATCATGTGCGGCGCCTGGTGCGACTGGTACACCGTGAGATGGCGATCGGCCGGATGGTAGTCGGCCAGGACGGAGCGGGTCTCCATTGTCACGCCGGTGTGGCGACCGAAGCGGTAGGTTTCCTCGACCACGACATCGGCCCCGGCGAAGGCTTCATCGACCGCGCCGGTGTCGATCTCTTTGTGGAAGCACAGGTTGTCGCCCAATATCGGATGAATGGGCGGCGTGTCTGGATCGGCTGCCGCTTCCATGCAGCCCACGACCGGCAGTTCCTGCCAGTCGACGATGATGGTCTGCAGGGCGTCTTCGGCCTGGTGGCGGGTCTCGGCGAYGATGGCCAGCACTGGCTCGCCCTGCCAGCAGACGCGTTCGACGGCCAGCGGGTATTGCGGCGCCGACTTCATGCCGACCATGTGCGCGAGCGTCGCTGTCCATGGCGTGCAGACGGTAGCGATCTCGCGCCCGTCCACCACAGCGATGATGCCGGGCATGCTGCGCGCCTGGGTCGCGTCGATGGCGCCGATGCCCGCATGAGCCAGTGGGCTGCGCAAATACACCACATGCGCCAGCCGTGGCAGGGAGATATCGTCGACGTAGGTGCCACGACCTTCCAGGTGGCGCCTCGCATTGGGCCGGACGACGGAAGCGCCGATGTAGCCGCGAGGCAGCGCTGTATCCGGGGCGGCGCGATCGGACGTTTCGACGGGAGCGGTCGGTGCGATGTGCATGTTGCGGGCGGAGCCTTATTCGGAAATGGCCATCTGGCGGCGCAGTGCGAGCACGTCGCAAATCGCGTCGACG
Organism: Variovorax sp. P1_H12_2; assembly: GCF_056405335.1. Classification (NCBI taxonomy): domain Bacteria; kingdom Pseudomonadati; phylum Pseudomonadota; class Betaproteobacteria; order Burkholderiales; family Comamonadaceae; genus Variovorax; species Variovorax sp. P1_H12_2. Next base: position 28,359 of record NZ_JBFUCI010000010.1, on the reverse strand, counting down.
ATGGCCTGGTAGCCGGTGCAACGGCAATAGTTGCCGGACATGTACTCACGCACCTGCTCGCGAGTGGCGTCCGGTTGCTCAGACAGCAGCGCCGACGCAGTGAGCAGCATGCCCGAAGTGCAAAAGCCGCACTGCAGGGCGTTGCGGGCGTGAAAGGCCTGCTGCAGATCCGTCAGGTCGTGGCGGTCGCTGGCGCCGTCGATGGTTTCCACGTCGCGGCCATCGGCCTGCACCGCCAGCACCAGGCAGCCACGCACGATCTCGCCATCCAGCCGGACGGTGCAGGCGCCGCAGACACCATGTTCACAGCCGACACGCGCGCCCTTGATGCCGAGGTTTTCGCGCAGGAAGTCGATCAGGTGGGTGCGCGGCTCCACGAGGCGGCTTTGCGGGACACCATTGACCCAGATGTTGACGGGAATCGGTTCAGGCATGGCCACTCCAAGAAGATCGTTGAGACGCTCACGCGCACAGTCTGGCGACACCGCGGCGCAGCAACACGCCTGCGAGATGCAGCTTGGTCTTGGCGTCGTTGTACAGATCGGCCGCAGGCAGCAGTTCACCGGCCAGCGCGCCGACTGCGGCGTTCACTTGCGCCGTGCCGGCGGGAGTGCCTTCGAGAACGGTTTCGGCCGCGCGTGCGCGCACCGGGACGTTGCCGGTGCCGAGGTAGACCAGGCGGGTGTGCCGCAGCACACCCTGCTCGAGTCGAGCCGTCGCGGCGAGCCCGACGATCGCGTAGTCGCCATGACGGCGCGCCAGCTCATCGAAGGCGAAGCGGAAGTGGGGCGGCGTCAACGGGAATTCGCAGGCGACGATGACCTCGTCGGGCGCCAGGGCCGTCTTGTACAGCGCCTGGAAGAAATCGATCGCGTCGACACGTCGCTGCCCGCGCCGGCTTTGAAGCACCAGTACCGCATCCAGTGCCACCGCACAGGCAGGCCATTCCGCGGCTGGATCGGCAAACGCGAGCGATCCGCCCAACGTGCCGCGATTGCGGATGGCCCGGTGAGCGACATGCGGGGCGGTTGCCGACAGCATCGGTGCATGAATGGCGAGCAGCGGAGAATCCTCGATCTCGCTGTGCGTCGTCATGGCTCCGATGCGCACACAGCGGGCCTGCAGCGAGATGCCGCGCAGGCCAGGCACGTCCTGCAGATCGATCAACACCTGGGGCTCGGACAGGCGCATGTTCAGCGTCGCGAGCAAGGTCTGGCCACCGGCGATCAGGCGGCCTCTGTCGCCGTGGATGCCCAGCAAATTGAAGACGCCCTCCAGGGAAGACGGCTTGAGGTAGTCGAACGGAGGCGCTTTCATCGGGATTTCCTGGCGAGGCCTCAGGCCGCCCAGCGACTGACCAGCAATGCGAATGCCGCACCGAAGCTGAACCAGAAGGCGCGAACCAGCTCGGGGGTGAAGCTGCCGCCGAAGGGCGCTCCCTGCGGAAGCGGCGCCTGTGGCCGGCCGGCGCCTGCGGTGGATGTTGGCTGTGCCCCATGGCTCACCGGTGGCGCACCAGCATCGGGACCCGTCAGCGCCGCATTGAAGGCCGTGAAAAACTCGTCGGCCATCTTCTTGGCCGATGAGTCGATCAACCGCCCGCCGATCTGGCCCAGTTTGCCGCCGACCGAAGCTTCGACGGTGTAGCTGAGCAGCGTGCCCCCGGCATCGTCGGCAAGCAGCACCTGCGAGTGCCCCTTGGCAAAACCTGCGGCACCGCCGGCGCCCTCGAAACTCAGCTTGCAACGGGTCGGCGCCTGGACGTCGGACATGAAGATCTTGCCGTTGAAGCGTGCGCGCACCGGGCCGATCTTCAGTAGCACGCGGGCATGTCTTTCGGTGTCGGACACCTCGATGATCTCCTCGCAACCCGGAACACAGCGCGACAGGATGGTCGGGTCGTTCAGTGCATCCCAGACCTTCTGCCGCGGCGCACCGATGTGCTGTTGCCCGTTCAATTCCATCATCCATCCTTTAGGTAGAGCCGAGTGTTCTCGATCGTGTTCGGCCGAGCGGACTGCACGCCTGATGCATCGTCGGAACTCCCTGATCCGAAGCGATTTATTATTTACCGAATGGTAAATAAAATCAAGGACATCGGGCCGAAGGAGCCCGAGAGAAAAGGAGGTCCGGTTAAGATGGAATAACGCCCACCCCCTATCGCTTCAGCGCGCGCTCTTCATGTCAGAAACTCCAGGGAAATCCAGAAAGTCCAGCCTGGCTGCGCCCCAGAAGCTGCGTCAACGGCTCAGCGTGGAAGCCCGCGAGGAGCAGATCGTGCAAGGCGCGATCAAGTTTTTTTCCGAGCGCGGACTCGATGGCCAGACGCGTGATCTGGCCATGGAAATAGGCATCACTCACCCCCTCCTGTACCACTACTTCCCGACCAAGCAATCGCTGATCGAGCGGGTCTACAAGGAGGTCTATCTGGGGCGCTGGAAACCTGAGTGGGAAGACTGGCTGGACGACCGAAGCGCCGACCTCGAGTCGAGGCTGATTCGTTTCTACATCGATTACGCCGAGACGGTGCTGACGCCTGAATGGGTCCGCATCCTGATTTTTTCTGGCATGAGTGACGGCTACATTCCCGATCACTACATGGTGCTGATCAACGAAAAGCTGATCCCGCGCATCGTGCGTGAGACTCGGCATCATCTCGGTGTTTCCTCGCGCAAGAAGAACAGCGACCGTGAAAAAGAACTGATCTGGGGTCTGCACGGCGGCATTTTCTACCTCGGTATCCGTCGCCACATTTACAAGCAGGCGCTGCTTGATTCGCCGGAGCAGATCCTGAAGGACCGCGTGACTGCGTATCTCGCCGGGGCGCGCGCGCTGTTCGGCGAGTAGCCGACCCCGTCAGGAAGCCCCTGCTGCCGCAGCGAGGTCCGCTTCGCTGGTGTAGTTGAGCTCGATCGTGACGCCGCTCGGGTCTTCCAGAAAGAGCAGATGAAGATCCAGACCGGGCACACGCCTTTCTCGGAAGGCCAGTCCCCTGTCCTTCAGCAACGCGTACATCGCCGCGATGCCCGACGCGCGAAAGGCGATGTGATCCAGCAATCCGGTGCCCTCGTGAGCCCTGCCGTGCTTGGCGCCGAGGAAGTCATCCAAACCGCCGGCCTGTTCGATCCCGGTGCCGATCACATGCACCACGCTGTACCCCGTCGTTCGCTGCGCCGCATCGGCGCGATAAAGCCATGCGCCGGGAAACGGAAAGTCAGGCCGGGGTCCGGGGACCAGCCCGAGTACCGCGCCGTAGAAGTCGATGACGGCGGCAACGTCGGCGGTCCGCACGGAGTAGTGTTCGAGTCGTTCGATGGACATGACACCCTAGACAGAGCAGTATTTTTCCTGCATCGCGGCATCGGCCAGGAAGTCTTGCGCACGGGCCTCATGCGCAATCTCGCCCTGGTCCATGATGTAGACGCGGTCGGCAATCGACAGCGCATGTTCCACGCTTTGCTCGACGAGCAGAAGGGTCACGCCCTTTTTCTTCAGAGCGCCAAAGTAGTCGAACATCTCGTCGACCAGTTTCGGCATGATGCCTTCGCTGGGCTCGTCCAGCATGACCATCTTGGGATGCGCCGCCATGGCGCGCGCGATGGCCAGCATCTGCTGTTCACCGCCCGACAGGGTCACTGCGTCCTGGTGCAGGCGTTCCTTGAGCCGGGGAAAGGTTTCGGCAGCTTCCTCGATCACATCCTGGGAGCGCCTACGGCCCTCCGGCGAGGCGATCACGCCCAGCTGGATGTTTTCCATCACGGTCAATCCGGGCACGATGCGGCGCTCTTCGAACACAAATGCCAGGCCATGGGAAAACCGTTGATGGGCGGGGTGTTGCTGCAAGTCGACCTGGTCGAAGGTCACTTGGCCTTCGGTACGGTCCAGCAGGCCCATGACGCTCTTCATCGTGGTGGTCTTCCCGGCGCCATTGCGGCCGATCAGGGCCACGACTTCACCGGGCATCACCTGAAAGCTGACGCCTTGCAGGATGTGGCTGCGGCCATACCAGGCGTTCAGTTTCTCGACATGAAGGAGCGGTGCCGCCATCAATGATTCCCCTTGCCCAGGTACACGCGCTTGACCTCGTCGTTGCTGCGAATTTCGTCGGGACTGCCCTGTACGAGGAGCTTGCCCTGGTGCAGCACGATGATGCTGTCGCTGATTCCCATGATCAGCTTCATCTTGTGCTCCACGATGCCGATGGTGCAGTCTTTCAACAGCTTCAGGATCAGGCGCATGATGGCGGTGGTTTCTTCCGGGCTCATGCCGGCAGTGGGTTCGTCCAGCAGCAGCAGTTGCGGGTCGCAGGCCAGCGCCACCGCGATCTCCAGGCTGCGCTGCTCGCCGTGCGCCAGGTTCTCGGCACGCTCGCGTCGACGGTCCTGCAGTTCGACCAGTTCCAGCAAGGCCTCGGCCTTGTCGGCCCATTCGGCATGCGCGCTGCGTGGCGCCCACAGGTTGTAGGTGCTGTGCATCGTCTGCACCGCCAGTCGGACATTCTCCAGCACCGTCAGGGCGGGGAAGAGGTTGGTGATCTGGAAGGACTTGGAGATTCCGATGCGCGCGAACTCATGCTGTTTGCGGCCGGCGAGGTCGATGCCGCCGAACAGGATCTTGCCAGAGGTCGGCTCGAACGAGCCGGTGACCATGTTGAAGAAGGTCGATTTGCCGGCCCCGTTGGGGCCGATGATGGCGGTGAGCTTGCCGCGCGGGAAGTCGACGCTGACGTCCTGATTGGCCGTGAAGCCGCCGAAGATCTTGGTCAGGCCGCGTGTGCTCAGAAGTGGCGCATCGCTCATTTTCGGTACCACGCGAGAAAGGTGCCCCAGATTCCCTTGGGGAAGAAAAGCACGAGAACGATGAAGATGACCCCGACGATGAGTTGCCAGCGTTCAGTCACGCCGGTGACGATGTGCTCGATCCCCAGAAACATGCCGGCACCGACGAAGGGGCCGAAGAAGGTGCCCATGCCGCCCAGCAGCGTGAGCATCATGACCTGGCCCGATGCGTGGTAGGACATGCTGTCGATGGACACGGTCGAGAGGTTGATCGCACTGAGCGCGCCCGCCAGTCCGCAGATCATTCCGGACACCACCAGCGACAACAGCCGCACGCGATCGACATTCACGCCGCAGGCTCGCGCCCGGTTTTCGTTTTCGCGCAGGGCTTCCAGGATCGCGCCGAAGGGCGAGCGCAGGATGCGGGCAATCAGCCAGATCGCCGGCGCAACGAAGGCCAGCATGAAGTAGTACTTGACCAGCGGGTGGAGCAGGTCGATCTTCAGGCCGCCCAGCATGACCTGGTTGACGTTGACACCTCGCAGGCCGTTGTCGCCGCCGGTGATCGAGGTCGCGTGGAAGAACAGAAAGTAGAAGCACTGCGCCAGTGCCAGCGTCACCATGGCGAAATAGATGCCTCGGGTGCGCATGGCGAGAAGGCCCATCAGCAATGCGATGAAGCCGGCGAGCAGGATCCCGAACACCATCGCCAGTGGCCAGGCGACGCTGTAGGCAGAAATGAGGATGCCGCAGCCATAGGCGCCACCGCCGAAGAACGCCGCATGGCCGAACGAGAGTTTGCCGGTGTAGCCGAAGGTCAGGTTGTAGCCAGCCGCGAACAGGCCGAACAACAGGATGTTGATGGCCAGTGAGTACAGCGGGAACACCAGGGGGAACAGCGCCATGACGGCGATGACCGCCGTCGCCGGATAACGCGCCGCCAGTGCGATCGCGGTTTTTCCAGCGGCTGGGGGGAGAGCGGTATTTGTCATGGCTCAGTTCATCAAACCCCGCCGACCGAACAAGCCGTTGGGCTTGACGATCAGCATCAGCGCCATCAGGGCGAACATCGAGAATTCTGCAAACTCGGGCTGGAACAGGGTGGTGAAACTGACGACGACGCCCACGAGCAAACCGGCCACGACGGCGCCGCCCAGCGAGCCCATGCCGCCAACCACCGTGATCACGAAGGCCTCGATCAGCACCGGGACGCCCATCTCGGGCGAAGCACCGCGCAGGGGCGCCGCCAGCAGTCCGGCCAGACCGGCAAGCGCCGTCCCGACACCGAAGATCGCCAGCCAGACGCTGGCGATGTTGATGCCCAGCACGCGCAGCACCAGCGGGTCGCGGGCGCCGGCGCGAACGATCAGGCCGTAGCGGGTCTTCTCGAGGAACAGCCACAGCGCCAGCAGCACCACGGCGGTCACGGCAATGAGGAAAAGGCGGTAGATCGGGAACATGCCGACGCCGATGTCCACGGCGCCTTGCAGGATCTCGGGCGCATCGAACTGTTCGCCCTGCACACCGAAGGCCATGCGAACCAGGTCCATGATCACGTAGGCCAGGCCGAATGTCAGCAGCAGGGGGTAGTCGATGCCCCGGCCGTACAGCGGACGCACCAGAAAGCGCTCCACCACCATGCCGACGGCGCCGGTGATCAGCGGGACCAGCACCATGCACAGCCAGAAATTGCCAGTACGGGCGAACACGAAGACGCCGACATACGCACCCACCATGAAGAATGCGCCATGTGCGAAGTTGACGACGGTGAGCAGGCCGAACACCAGTGACAGGCCGACGCCCACCAGCACGTAGATCGAGCCGAGCGCCAGGCCTGTGACCAACTGCTGGGCGATCAGGTTGAAAGTGATGTCCATGTCCGGATTCAAAAGTTGGATGCCCGAAGCGAGTGCCGGGCGAGGGCGCCGGAGGCAGCCCGCGAGCGCCTTGATCTCAGGCGAAAGGCATCAGGCCCTGTGGCCCAGGTCGGCGCAGCTGCGAAGCATGCCTTCTTCGAAGTTCTCGGTCGCCAGGATCTTGAAGATATCCTGGTCGTTCGCGGCGGCCGACGGGGCCTTGGATTCGACAATCAACACCGACTGCACGGCCTGGTGGTCGCAGGCGCGGAAATAGACGTTGCCCTTGTAGACATCGCCTTTCATGGCGGCGAGGGCGTCGACCACTTTCTCGGTGTCTGTCGTGCCCGCCGCCTTGGCGGCCGCCAGCACATTGCGCACACCGGCATAGCCGAGGCCCGCATAGTCCGTAGGGTAGACCCCCCCGTGCAAGGCCTTGAACGCGTCGTCGAAGCGCTTGGCCGAGGGCAACGAAGACTCCATGCCCCAGTAGTAGCCGGTGCCGCCAATGATGCCTTCATAGGACTTGTGGCCGTCGACCATGCGGCCGTTGTGCATCAGCAGCGGCGCAATGATCTTCAGTTGCTTCTTCAACCCGAAATCGTTGGCCTGCTTGAAGGCGATCTGCTGGTCGCGACCGAAATTGCAGACGATCAGCACGTCGGGCTTGAGCCCCGTGATGCGCGGAAAATAGCTGGAGAAGTCGGTCTGGCCCAGCGGATGGCGAATGTCGGCGAGCACGTCCATGCCCAGTGCCTTGCCTGCTGTCTGGAAGCCGCGAACCATCTCCTGGCCATACGCGTAGTCGGCCGTGAGGAACACCACGCGCTTGCCAAGCTTCGGAATCGCATAGCGCGCGACGGCGCCGGCCGTCATGTGCGGATTCAGGCATTCGTGGAAGGTGTAGCGGCTCCAGTCGCTGGCCTCGTTGATGGTGTCGGACTGACTGATCGAATTGAAGATGACCTTGCGCTGCTTGGTCACGTTGTTCACGGAAAGCTGTACCGCTGACGACACCGAGCCGACGATGAAGTGGGCCTTGTCCTTGTCAAGCAGCTCGATCGTGCGGGTGGCGGCTTCCTGGGGATTGAGCTTGTCGTCGCGCACCAGAAGCTCGGCTTTCCTGCCGTTCATGCCTCCGGCGTCGTTGAATTCTTTGATCGCCAATTCAGCGCCGCGCACGACAGCCTTCGCTTCCGCCGCGAACGCGCCGGTCAGCGGCACTGGAAACCCCACACGGATCGACTCGGCCTGCGCGTGCGCCAGGCGGGACAGGGACATGCCGCCGGCGGCAAGTGAGCCGCCCACCGCGAGGGTCTTGAGGATGTCGCGGCGGGACTGAAAGCTGTGATTCATTTTCGGGCTCTTTCGTGGGGCAAGGACTGTCTCGGCGGCTGGCGATTCCCTGTTGGTTTCTTCGAGTTCACATCCGAAGAATGACGGGGTGTTCACTTCTCGTTCGATAAATCTTATCAAGTAATTGACCAACTGGTAAATTACTTGATAGGGGTTGTCCCTGACCCTCTTCCAAGCGCTGCAGGACGCTGCGCGGCAGAGCCTGGCAGCGCTCGGCGACATGACGGTCCGGGCCGCCAGTCCCGAGACGGGCGTGGAGGTTGGGCGGCCGCTCGCGCTATAAGCGGGTATTGCAACGCCCCACCCCTGGAGTCCCGAATGTCCGATCTGCCATCGCTCGCCACCCTTGCCGCCCGCGTCGGCGCCGACTTGCGCGAGCGCGGCCAGACGGTGGCGGTCACCGAGTCATCGGCCGGCGGCCTCGTGTCGGCCGCGCTGCTGGCCATCCCGGGCGCGTCGGCCTTCTTCCTCGGCGGCGCCGTCGTCTACACGCGGCGCGCGGGCAGGGCGCTGCTGGGCCTGAGCGCCGCCGATGTCGTCGGCATGCGCTCGGAGACCGAGCCCTACGCGGCCCTCGTCGCCAACAGGATCCGCGGCCAGCTTCGCGCCACCTGGGGGCTCGGCGAGWGCGGTGCGGCCGGGCCGTCGGGCAGTCCGTATGGGGATGCGCCCGGCCACGTGTGTGTCGCAGTCGCCGGCGACGTGACGCGGGCGAAGACCATCGAGACCGGCGAAGGCGACCGGGTCCTGAACATGGACCTGTTCGCGCGGCAGTTGCTGGCGTTGTTCGATGAAGTCTTGCAGGCGCCTGACGCGCCAAGATGAGGAGCCGAGGCGCCGTCGCTGGCGCAGCGCGGGGCAATCCCGACCTCCTCCTGCACCGTCGACGCTCCCAGCAGTCAGTACGGCGGCGGCTTGCGCGCGCGCTGTGCGCGCGCCGCCTCGGTCCACCAGGCCAGGTCGTCGGCGAAGCGAACGAAGGAGCGTTCGAGCGCTTCGCCGGCGTTGCCGGTGGGCCGCCCGTCGGCATCCAGCGTCTGCGAGATGGGGCCGACGGCGAGCGTGCTTGAAACGACGACCATGCCCATCTCGGACAGGATCGAATGCCAAATGGTGCCCGAGCGGACACCCGAGAACCGGCCGGCCGAATAGCTGGCGATGGCGGCCGGGCGCCAGAACCACTCCTCGAGGAAGTGGTCCGTCAGATTCTTCAAGCCTGGTTGCGGACCCCAGTTGTAKTCCCCGGTCACGAAGACGAAGGCATCCGCGTCGCGTATCTTCCCGGCCAGGGCTTCCATGGCCGCGGGGGCGGTGCCCAACGGGTACTCCTTGTACATGCGGTCGAGCATGGGCAGGTCGACCGCCTTGGCGTCCACCAGTTCCGCATCGTCACCTCGCGCCTTGAGGCCGGCGACCACGTAGTCCGCCAGACGCACGCCCATCCGGTCGGACCGGTAGGAGCCATAGAACACCAGGACCTTGTCACCCATCGTCGCTCCGTTTCAAACCGGGAGGTATCCGGCCATCGAATGGGAGACTACAGCATCGACGCCAGCGACATCGGGGCTGGCGCCAGCCAAGGTCCTCGACCGGGTCAGGCCGACCCCTCGGCGAGCACCGCCTGATAGACGGCCAGGTCGTCGGCCGAGAAGCAGCAGAAGATGACCTCTTCGATGGTCGAGCCTTGTTCCAGGCCGGCTCGAACGGCAGCCACGGCAACTTGCGCTGCGAGCTCGATCGGGTAGCCGTACACCCCGGTGCTGATGCTCGGGAACGCGACTGTTCGCGCGCCCTGTTCGCCCGCGAGCGACAGTGACTTCCGATAGCAGGACGACAACAGTTCGGCTTCGCCGTGGGCACCGCCATGCCACACGGGACCGACGGTGTGGATGACGAACTTGGCGGGCAGGCGATAGCCTCGGGTGAGCTTGGCGTCGCCGGTCTGGCAGCCTTCCAGCAGTCGGCATTCCAGCAGCAACTCGGGCCCCGCCGCGCGATGGATGGCTCCATCCACCCCGCCGCCGCCGAGGAGGGAATTGTTCGCCGCGTTGACGATGGCGTCGACCGTCAGCTGGGTGATGTCCGCTCGAAGCGCGCGCAACGCTGCCGGCATGCGGGTCGTTCCATTCGTCTCAGCGTGCCTGGGCGCGCGTCAGCAGGTAGTCCTGATGCACGATGTTGTCGGCGTAGTGGAGGGAGACCATGGCATCGAACTCGGCCCGGAGCGCAGCGAGCTTCCCGGGATCGGCCGCGAGGCTTTCGACCAGCTTCTGGATCGGCCCGACCTCCATGAACAAGCGGTAGTGCTCGATGCTGAGCGCAGGGAAAGCCATCGTGCCGCGCTCGAAAAAGGGGGCGTCGAAGCGTTTGCCCAGGCGCTCCACGACCGTCGCGGGATGGCCCCACTGCGGAGGCGGCGCCGCCCCGGGTGGCGGCGGCGGCGAATTGCGCCCCACGAGGGCGAACAGGCGGCCAATGAGGTGCTCCGGTGGCCAGGTGGCGAACGCGATCCGGCCGGTGCTCTTGAGCACGCGATGCATCTCCGCGATCACGACGTCGGGGCGCGGCGCGAACATGTGTCCGAACTGGCTCAACACGACGTCGAACGACGCGTCGGGGTAGGGCAGTTGCTCGGCGTCGCCCTCGGTCCATACGATGTCTTCTTGCTGGGCGATGCGGGCGTTCTCGCGGGCTTGCTCGAGGAGTTCGGGCGTCAGGTCCAGCGCCTGCACCTGCGCGCCGGCCCGCGCGGCCGTGATGGCCACGACGCCGGTCCCGGTGCCGACGTCGAGGACGGCCTCGTCCGGAGCGATGTGCGCAAACTTCACGAGGTGACCCGCCACCGGGGTGGTGAACATGGCCGTCGGGGCGAAAGAGGCCCACATCTCCCGCTGTCGCTGCTTCAGCTCTGCAAACGGATCCTGGCTCATACCGTTTTCCTTGTTCGCGAATCGCGGACAGCACGAACTGTAGTCGTCGCAGTGTCAAAGGCAAGCCCGTTCGCCCGCAACGCGGCCGGACCTGGGCCCCTGCGCCGCGCTCATGCGCGCGACAGCTGCATCAACGCCTCGCCGCGCCGCCAGGCGGGCACACGCACACGCACACGCACTCGCACACGCGTCATCGTCCCGCAGGGCCTGATGGACGGCTCGGCTGCTCCTCTCCCTCCTCGGAGGGAGGACCCCACCATTGGCGTATTGCGTGATGCCTTCGTTTGTCCAAAGCTCTCCCCCCACTAGGGGCTGGAGGTGGAGAAGGATCGTCAACGCGGGGGGGGGGGGAGGCGGGGTGCCCGCGTCCGAAGCTGTCGTCGGGCAKCCCGGCGTTCTTCATCCAGCTGCGGTGGATGAAGGCGTCCTTGTCGTCGCCGGCGAACCAGGCGGCGGAGCGGAGTGTGTGTGTCATGCGGTGGAATCCATCGGGAAGCGGCGCGCGGCCTGGCGCGGGGCGCGCGGGCGCGCCGCCCCAGCGAGCCACGGCGTGCCGCGCCGCCCTTACATCACGCCGAAGTGGTTGAAGGCCTCGACCGTGCTCATGCCGTTCTGGATCGCGGTGCGCACCGCGCTCTCGGTGCTGACCKTCTCCAGCGCACGGCTGAGGGCTTCGACCTCCGCCTCGCGCGGCACGATCAGCACGCCGTCCTGGTCGCCGAAGACCACATCGCCCGGACGCACCCGCACGCCCTGGATCTCCACCGGAACCCGGTAGTCGACCACCTTGCCGCGCGGGCCCTGGTCCTGCGAGTAGCCGCCCAGCGAGAAGACCGGCATGCCCAGTTCCAGCACTTCGCTGGTGTCGCGCGAGTAGCCGTCGAGCACCGCGCCCGCCGCCTTCAGGTGCAGGGCGCGGGTGGTCATCAGTCCACCCCACAGCGCGAACTGCGGCGCGCAGCCGGTGGCGACATAGACCTCATGGGGCTTCAGGTCGTCCAGCGCATGGAACAGCAGGCCGAACGGCTGCTGGCTCAGCGCCGTCTTGCCTTCGGGCTCGGCGCGCGAAAAGCAATTGGTTTCCAGCACCGGCATCGCGCGGCCCGCGATCACCATCGACCGCGCGACCGGCCGGATGGCCGGCGGCAGGAACTGCCGCGTCAGGCCCATGGTGTCGAGGATGTCCCCCACCACCGCGGGAAACAGGCGGGTCTTCATCAGCGTGAACAGCTCGTCGTCGTCTTTCCACATGGCTTGCCTCTTTCTGATCGATCGGCCGATTGAACCGGCACGAGCGGCAGACGACAACCTTTATACCTATATGATAGGTTGGCACCATCGGCGATTCACATGCATCCACATCCTTTTGTCCTGGGCAAGCTCGACCGCACCTCATTGACCGAGCAGGCCGTGCAGAGCCTGCTTCGGCACATCGAGCAGGAGCAGCTCGGGCCTGGCGCGGCCCTGCCCGGCGAGGCCCGGCTGGCCGAGGTGCTCGGCGTCAGCCGGCCCGTGGTGCGCGAGGCCTTGCGCACGCTCAAGGGCATGGGCGTGGTGGAGATCGCCAACGGCAAAAGCCCCGTGATTCGCCGCGACCTGGACGCTTCCGCGCTGAATGTCTATTTTTCGCGGGCGCTGCAGGTGCTCGAGAATTCCACCGAGGATCTGATGGAGGTGCGGGCCAGCCTGGAAAGCCGGGCGGCGACTCTCGCGGCGCGGCGCCGGACGCCCGAACACATGGAGCGCATGTCTGCGCTGGTGGTGCAGATGCAGGCCCGGCTGCGCGACCCGGCCGCCTATGCGGCGCTCGACACCGAACTCCACATCGAGATCGCCCGCGCCAGCGGCAACCTTCTGCTCTGGCAGATGATCGGCTCGATCCGCAGTTCGCTCGAATCGCAGTCGCGCCAGGGCATGGAGCAGCGCAAGACCGAGGCGAGCCTGCAACGGGTCCAGGACAGCCATGCGGAGATGGTCGCCATGATCTGCGATGGCGACGACTGCGGCGCGGAGGCGTCGATGCGCGCGCACATGAACGCCGCGCTCCGCGTGCTGGCCGGGCCGAAGCGCGAGCGCAGCGCCGGCCGCCGGGCGCCCCGTCCCCGCCGGGATTGACCTTGGCTCGATGATTCGGCCCTCTTGACCCGGGAGGGCGCGCCCGTCAGCATCGAGCGCCATGGACCGCAACACCTGGCTCATCTACCTCCTGGCCGCCATCGGCCTGTCGCTGTCGCCCGGACCCAACGGGCTGCTGGCGCTCACGCACGGGGCCCTGCACGGTCGGCGCAAGGCGCTCTACACCATCTTCGGCGGAGCCTTCGGCTTCGTCGCCGTCGTGGCCCTCTCGATGTTCGGCATCGGCGCGCTGCTCCAGGCGTCGCTGGTGTGGCTGACCGTCATGAAGTGGCTGGGCGGTGCGTACCTCGTCTGGCTCGGCGTCCAGGTCTGGCGCTCGCCCCCGATCGGCCTCGAGCTTCAAGCTTCGGCGCAGGCCCGGCCGGGCTGGTCGCTGTTCCAGCAAGGCGCGCTCTCCGCCCTGACCAATCCCAAGGGGCTGCTGTTCTTCGCCGCCTTCCTGCCTCAGTTCATCGATCCCACCCGCAGCCTGTTCATCCAGTTCGTCATCATGGCCGGGACCTTCGCGGCGATCGAAATCGCGACCGAGGCGGTCATCGCCAGCATGGCGCATCGCATCAGTCCGTGGCTGCGCCGCGTCGGGCGGCGCTTCAACCAGGCCTGCGGCGGGGTGTTCGTGGCGATCGGTGTCGCGCTGCCCCTGCGTGGCTGAACGGTGGATGACCGATGCCCCGCTATGTTGCATTCCTCCGCGGTGTGAGCCCCATGAACGCCAAGATGCCGGCGCTGAAGCGCTGCTTCGAAAGCGCCGGCTTCACCGACATCAAGACCGTGCTGTCCAGCGGCAATGTCGCGTTCAACGCGCGTGCCGCGTCGCAGGCGGCACTTGAACGCAAGGCCGAAGCGGCGATGGCGCAGCAGCTCGGCCGGACCTTTCTTTCCATCGTGCGCTCCGCCGATGATCTTCGTGGGCTGTTCGACGCGGACCCGTTCGCCGCACTTCAGCTGTCGACGAACGCCAAGCGCGTCGTCACGTTCTTGCGCCAGCCTCCCGAGGCCAAGCTCTCGCTTCCGCTCGAGGTCGACGGCGCGTGCGTGCTCGCCATCCAGGGCCGGGAAGTCTTCACCGCGTACGTTCCGAACCCGCGCGGCCCGGTGTTCATGACGTTGATCGAGAAGACCTTCGGCACCGGCGTGACGACCCGCACCTGGGACACGGTCAGGAAATGTGCCGCAGCCTGAACGCCGGCCCTTCGTCGGGGCGTGGGTGTTCGGGATCACGCCATGCGCGGAACCGCGCGGCCGCGCTCAGTCGAAGTTCAGCAGCACTTTCATGGCCTGCGAGCGATCGGCCGCCAGCGCGAAGGCGCGGGCCGAGTCGCGGTACGACAACGTGGCCGAAATCAGCGGCTTCACGTCCACCAGCCCCTTGTTGAGCAGTTCCACCGCGACCGCGAATTCCTCGTGGAAGCGGAACGCGCCTCGCAGGTCGAATTCCTTGGCCACGAGGGTGTTGATCGGCAGCGTCATGTCGCCGCCCAGCCCGAGCTGCACGATGATGCCGCGCGGGCGCAGCGCATCGAAGGCGCCGACCAGCGCACGGACATTGCCGCTGGCCTCGAACAGCACGTCGAAGCTGCCCTTGTCGGCCGTGAAGCGCGCCAGGCCGTCGGGCGCTTCCGCCACGTTGACGATCTCGTCGGCGCCGACCTTGAGCGCCTTGCCCAGCGTGTGCGCTCCGACGTCGGTGGCGACGATGTGGCCGGCGCCTGCGCGCCGCGCGGCGATGATCGCCAGTGCACCGATCGGCCCGCAGCCGGTGACCAGCACGCGCTTGCCGAGCAGGGAGCCGGCACGTCGCACCGCGTGCAGCGCCACCGCCAGCGGCTCGGCCATCGAGCCTTCGCCATCGCTGACCGAATCGGCCAGCCGGTGGGCCTGGTGGGTCTCGACCACGATCTGCTGGCGGAACGCGCCCTGCACGTGCGGCGTGCGCATGGCGCTGCCGTAGTAGCGCATGTCGAGGCAATGGTTCTGCAGGCCCTGCTGGCAGTAGCGGCAAACGCCGCACGGCCGGCTCGGGCTGATGGCGATGCGTTCGCCGGGACTGAAGCTCGTGACGCCGGCGCCCACCGCCTCGATCATGCCGGCGACCTCATGGCCGAGCACCATCGGCTCCTTGATGCGGATGGCGCCGAAGCCGCCATGCTGGTAGTAGTGCAKATCCGAGCCGCAGATGCCGCCGCAGCGAACCCGGACCTGCAATTGATCGGAGCCGAGTTCGGCGGTTTCGAATTCTTCGACGCGCAGGTCGCCGGGGGCGTGGATGACGAGGGCTTCCATATCCGGACTCTCACGTCGTCAGTCACCGGGCGCCGGGCGGCGCGGCCGGGACCAGTCCATAGCGGCTCATGACGGCAACCAGCGCCGCCTTGTCCGGTGGTCCTCCGGTGTTGACCACCGCGCCGACATCGCGAAAGTACTGGGCGCCGATATCCGGTGACTGCACGACCAGTGCCCGGGCTTGCGTTCCAAAGGGATTCGAAAACTGATGCACGCTGCCCTTGGGACTGAACATCGTCGCGCCGGCTGCGAGGTCGCGCGTTTCGGCATCGACGGAGTATCGCAACGTTCCCTCCAGGACATAGATGCATTCGTCGTTCTGCGTATGACTGTGCGGCGGCGGCACGTTCGAGCCGGGCGGCACTGTGAGCTCGAACATGCCGACGCGGCCGGCCTGCGACCCGTCCACGAGATAGCGAATGGTCAGCTGGCCGACTTGGATGGTCGAGGGGTCTGTCATGTCAATCCTTCGTGGTGTGGAAAAAACGGAATGCGGGATCTTGCCGGGATTCACGATCGGAACTTGCGGTCGAGGGCTTCGGCAATCGCAGCGCCGATGCAGGCCAGCGGCGCCGCCCAGATCACCGCCAGGGTGCCGACAGCGAACTGTGCCTTCGCCAGTCGTTCCGGTGTCATGTCCCCCGGAGCCGCCCCGAAGAGCTGGTACTGGCGGTACAAGTCGTAGTTCAGGTACAGCCAGGCGGCGACGGCCAGCAACAGCAGCATGAATTTCCACCCGCTGTGCCACGGCGCGATGGTCTTCTGCACCACCTTCGTCGTTTGCAGGAAGAGCCCCAGAATGAAACCGGCGCCGGCTCCGAACAGCTCGACCGTGTGGTAGGCGGGCAGCGTGCCCAGGTACCTGGAGACCGTGGGCCATGACAACAGGGCGCCGACAAGCGCGCCAAGTCCCTGGATGATCTTCTCTCTCATGGCCCGGGCCACACCGCAACGCAAGCCTGCATTCTCATGGCTGCTCCTCAGGAACACGACTTGCACGAACCCCGCACCCGGGTGCAGCGGCGTTTCCATCCAGGCCTGGAAATCGCACCATTCGAATGTAGGAGCTTTGCGAGCGTCGGGCAATGCGCGGGCGAGGCCGCGCCATCCGCTCACGCGGGGGCGGGTCGATTCCCCTGCTCGGCGCTTGCATTGGCGCGCAGCAAGGCCGTCAGCCTTTCGGCCAGCGGCGACTGCCAGGCGCCGGCGCGCACGATGACCCCCATGTCCCGCGCGATCTCCAGCTCCGGCGCCGGCAGGACCTCCAGCCCGTGTCGGCGGGCCTCGGTCAGGCCGGCGACGCTGCAGAGCGTGAGCAGGGGGGAGTTCCGCGCCAGCGGCCACATCGACACCCGGCCGAACTCCGCCTCCACGCGCACGTCCGGCCCTTCCAGGCCCCGTTTGCGGTACTCGGCGGTGATCCACTGGCGCACGCGCACGTGGGTGCCCGGCAGGATCCATTGCTCCCGGGCGAGATCGTGCAGCGAGAGCGTCCCGCGCCCCTGCAGCGGATGGTTGCGATCGCTCACCACATGGAATCGATCGGCGTAGAGCGACTGGAAGCTCAGGCCCTGCGTCGTCGCGGTCTCGCTCGCCGGGGCAAGAATCAGATCCAGGGTGCCGGCCAGCAGCATCTCGATCAGTTCGCTGATCAGCCGCTCGCGCAGCTGCAGCCTGGCGGCCGGGCGCTCCTGGATGAGCTGCCAGAAGGCCGTGACCACCAGTTCCTCGGAGACCGAAGGGCTGAACCCGACGCGCAGCTGGCCCAGCTGGCCGGTGCGCATCTGCTGCATCTCGCGCATCGCGTCGCCGTACTCGAGCCAGATCTTGCGGCCACGGTGCAGGAACGAGCGGCCGGCTTCGGTGAGCAGAACCCCCTTGGCGTGCCGGGTGAAGAGCTGCAGGCCGGCGTCCGTTTCGATGCGGTGCACGGCCTTGGTCAAGGCGGGCTGGCTGATTCCCAGCGCCTGTGAAGCCCGGCCGATGCTCGCGTGCTCGGCGACCGCCAGAAGGTATTCAAAGTCCTGGATCTGCAAAGGCATTCCTGTTGGTTATGTCTTGTGCCAGTTTGGTTGATTGTTGGCATGCGTGCAAGTGGAGAAACTGGCCCAAGACCTTCCGCACACCGAGAGACAAACCATGGATCTGAACCTGCATATCCGACGCGGCGCCCGCTACTGGGGCCAACGGCCCGCCGTCATCCACAACGGCCGCATCGTGACCTATGCGGCGCTGCACGAGCGCTCCTGTCGCCTGGCCAACGCGCTGCTGGCGCTCGGGCTCCAGAAGGGCGATCGCGTGGCCATCCATGCGCGCAACTGCGCGCAACTCGTGGAGATCGAGTGCGCGCTGTACCAGGCGGGCCTGACCAAGGCCGCGCTCAATCCGCGCTACACCGCCACCGAGGTGTCGGAAGTCATGGCCGACTGCACGCCGGCCGTGCTGATCGCCGGGGAAGGCTTCACCGGCCACACCCCGTCCACGCCCGGCTTCGAGTCGGTGCGCGCGATGATTTCGCTGGCTGGCGAACGTCCCGGCTACCTGGATTACGAGGCGCTGCTGGCCCGTGCGTCCCCGGTCGCACCGGTGGTCGACATCGATCCGGACGATATCGCCGTGCTCCATTTCTCGTCCGGCTCCACCGGCAGGATCAAGGCCGCGATGCAGAGCTTCGGCAATCGCCGGGCCAGCCTTCGCAAGTTCCTCATCGGCAGCGACGTGCGGATAGGGCGGGGCGACCGGCTCGCGCTGCTCGGCCCGATGACGCACGCCACCGGCATGCTGATCCAACCGGTCCTGCACGGCGGCGGCACGCTGGTGGTGTTCGACAAGTACGAGGTCGAGCCCTTCCTGGCGGCGGTGCAGGAACTGCGCATCACGCACGTGTTCATGGTCCCGGCGATGATCAACATGGCGCTGGCGCATCCGGCGATCGGGCGCTACGACCTGTCCAGCCTGCGCTCCATCGCCTATGGCGCAGCGCCGATGGCACCCACGCGAATCCGGGAAGCCTGGGCCTGCTTCGGTCCGATCCTCTCGCAAGGCTACGGTGGCAGCGAGACCACGTCCGGCGTGGCACGCCTGTCCATCGAAGACCACGCGCACGCGATCGCCCACCGTCCCGAGCGCCTGGCATCCTGCGGGCGACCCCACGTCGAGGCCGATGTGCGGGTGGTGAACGAGCGCGGCGAAGAGGTCTCCGGCGACGAGATCGGCGAAGTGGTGGTGCGCGGCGAAGACGTCTTCAAGGGCTACTGGGGCGCGCCGGAGCTCACGGCCGAGGTGCTGGTCGACGGCTGGTTCCACACCAGCGACCTGGCGCGGGTGGACGAGGAGGGCTTCATCTACTTGGTGGACCGCAAGAAGGACATGATCATTTCGGGCGGATTCAACGTCTACCCGACCGAAGTGGAAGCCGCGCTCTACCAGCACCCCGCGGTCTTCGAGGCCTGCGTGGTGGGCGTGCCCGATGCGCAATGGGGCGAGAGCGTGAAGGCGGTCATCTGCCTGAGGGGGGACGCCACGGCCACGGCCGCCGAGCTGATGGCCTTCTGCCGCGAGCGCCTGGCCGACTACAAGTCCCCGCGCACGATCGAATTCGCGGCCGAGCTGCCGAAGAACCCGAGCGGAAAAATCGCGCGCAAGCTGGTGCGCGAGCCCTATTGGACCGACGTGGAACGCCGCGTCAACTGAACCGAGGAACAGAGACAGATGGAACACCTTGCCAGCCCCCAGCTCGCCGAGATTCGCGAGCGTCTTGCCCGCTTCATCCAGGACGAGGTCCTCCCGATCGAGAAAGAGCTCGACCTCGGCCCCGAGGACCCGTGGCCGCGCGAGGTCCTGCATCGCATCTGGCGCCGCTCGAGCGAAGCGGGCCTGCTGCCGATCTGCMTGCCGCCCGAGATGGGCGGCGCCGGCCTGAGCGTCCTGGACCAGTGCCTGCTGAAGCTGGACATCGCCAGGTCCGGTGCGTTGCTGGGCGCCCATGTGCTGGGCGACCTGAGCGGTCCGCCGCGCGTGGGCAACATGCTGAAGTACGCCACGCCCGATCAGATGGAGCGCTTCTTCCTGCCGGTCATTCGCGGCGAGAAGGGCACCTGCTTCGCGATGACCGAACCCCACTCCGGATCCGACGCCAACAGCATCACCACCCGCGCGGTGCTCGATGGCGACGAGCTTGTCATCAACGGCCACAAGCACTACATCAGCGGTTCGCCTTTCGCCGACTTCGCGATCGTCCAGTGCGTGACCGATCCCGACAGCACACCCAAGGGGGTGACGGCGGTTCTGGTCGAGCTGGATTCGCCCGGCGTGCGCCTGGAGCAGGCCTATCTTCCGATGTCCGGCCAGCACATCGACGCCGACATCATCTTCGAGAACGTGCGGGTGCCGGTGCGCAACGTGTTCGGCGGCTACGGCAACGGCTTCAAGCTCGGCATGGCGCGCATCAACGTGAACCGCCTGCTGCACTGCCCGACGATGCTGGGCATGGCGCGCCACGTCTACGAGCTGTCTCTGGGATACGCCCGCACCCGCCAGCAGTTCGGTGGCCCGATCGCGCGCTTCCAGGCGATCCAGCACATGCTCGCCGACATGGCCGCGGCCTTGTGGGCGTGCGAAAGCATGATCCTGAACACCGCGCTGCTGGCCGATCGCGGCGCCGACATCCGCATGGAGGCCGCGGCCTGCAAGCTGTTCGTGTCCGAACGTTGCTTCGAGGTGGCCGACAAGGCGGTGCAGATCCACGGCAACGTCGGCGTGACGAAGAACCATCCGGTGGAGCACGTGTTCCGCAAGCTGCGCATGTTCCGCATCGTCACGGGCACCTCCGAGATTCAGCGCAACACGATCGCCCGCGTCATTCTGGAAGCGTGAGTGAAAGAGGCGCACCAAGCGCCCGCGCAACCTTCAATTCACAAGGAGACAAGACATGAACAAGAGACGCTTCCTGCAGGCGGCCGGCGGCGCAGCGGCGGCACTGTTCGCATCGCACGCCAGCTGGGCCGCGGACGCCTATCCGGACCGGCCCATCCGGATGCTGGTGCCGTTCCAGCCGGGCAGCACACCGGACATCTGGGCGCGGGCGCTCGGCAGCGCCCTGACGGCGCGGCTGGGCCAGCCGATGGTGGTCGAGAACATGCCCGGCGCCGGCGGCTCCATCGGCGCATCGGCCCTGAAGCGCGCCACCCCTGACGGCTATACCCTGGGCCTGTTCGCCAACACGCAAGCCATCACCGTGCATACGTTCCGCACGCCGCCCTACGACCTGGCGGCGGATTTCGTGGCCATTTCGATGCTGGGCGGCGGGGCTTCGCTGCTCACGGTTCCCGCGTCTTCGCCCATACGCACGGCCCAGGACTTGATCGCCGCGCTGAAGGCGAAGCCGGGCGGGATGGCTTACGGCTCCGGCGGCAATGGCAGCATCGCCCACCTGGCGGTCGAGCAACTGCTCAGGGATACCGGCACGACGGCCTTGCACGTCCCCTACAAGGGCGCGCCGGACATCGTCTCGTCCCAGCTGTCGGGCCAGACCCAATTCGGCATGCCCATCCTGGGGACGGCATTGACGTTCGTCAACAACGGCAAGCTGCGTGCGCTGGCCGTCACCAGCGACAAGCGGTCGCCTTCGCTGCCCGAGGTGCCGACGCTGGCAGAGGCGCTGCCTCCCGGCTTCTCGTTGAACAGCTGGTCGGGGGTTTTCGCGCCCGCCAGGACGCCGGCGCCGATCGTCGATCGCCTGTCCAGGGAGATCGGCGCCATCTTGCGCTCGGGTGCGATGGATGAGCTGGTGAAGACCATGGGCTCCGAGCTCCGCCCTGATGGCTCGCCGGCGGAGTTCCAGAAATTCGTGATCGCCGAGGACAAGCGCTTCGGTGATCTGATCAGGACCATTGGCTTGAAGGTGGACGGACGATGAAACCGGAATGGTCGTGCCTGAAGGATGTGACGATCCTCGATGTCAGCCAGTTGCTGCCCGGGCCTCACGCGGCGTCGCTGCTCGCGCAGCTGGGCGCGGACGTGATCAAGATCGAGAACCCGGACACCGGCGATACCTCGCGCCTGCTCGGGCCGGCGGTGTTCGCCCAGTTCAATCGCGGCAAGCGATCGGTCGCCCTGGACCTGAAGTCGCCCGAAGGAAAGGCGGACTTCCTGGACCTGGTCAAGCGCGCCGATGCGGTGATCGAAGGCTTCCGCCCGGGCGTGATGCAGCGGCTGGGTCTGGGCTACGACGCCCTGGCGGAGGTCAACCCGTCCATCGTGCTGTGCTCGATCTCGGGCTTCGGCCAGACCGGTCCGCTGGCGGCCGATGCGGGCCATGACCTGAACTACCTGGCCCTGTCGGGCTACTGGGCGGTGCCGGTGCAGGTGCACGACAAGGTGTCGCGGCCACGCGCGCGCATCTCGGACTTTGCCGCCTCGGGCTATGCCGCACTGTCGCTGAGCGTGGCGATCATGAGCGCCCGTCAGAACGGCCGGGGGCAGCACCTGGACGTGTCGATTCTGGATGCCGTGACGTCGTGGACGGCGCAGGGCGCCTGGGCCGCGCGCGGCATTCCCGCGGACCGGCTGATCGACTCGCCGACGGTGATGCCGGAGAACGACCTGTTCGAAACCCTGGATTGCCGCCACCTGGCGATGGGCATCCTGGAGAACAAGTTCTGGGTCAACCTGTGCGAGGTGCTGGGCGACGAATTTCCCGCCTTGCGCGATCCGCGTTTCGCGACGCGGCCGCAAAGGCAGAAGCACAAGCAGGAGGTCAACAGCCTCATGGTGCAGGTGTTCGCGGGCAAGACGCTGGCCGAATGGGGCGATCGCTTCGCCGGCACCGACGTTCCCTTCTCCCCGGTGCTGGGCGCCGCGGAGCTGTTCGAGGATGCGCAACTGATCGCCCGCGACATGGTGCGGCAGCACCCCGAGGAAGGCCGGATCTCGGTGCGCTTTCCGGTGAAGTTCTCTGCCGGCCTGCCGGACGCGCCGGAGGGGGTGCCCGCGCTTGGCGAGCACACGGAGTCGGTCCTGAAGGCTTGACGAGGGTGCAGTGCCCCACGCTGCCTCGCTTCGTGGGGTCGCTGCCCCCCGAGGGGGCGCAAGCCGCCTTGGGCGGCCCGTCCGCGCCTTTGCGCCTTGTCCGCAATTCGAGCGCATGTATTGATCTGCCGCAAGGTCGGGGCGGCGCGGAGGTGAGAGGCTACGGCCATCCCCTCCGGAGTGCCCGCAATGACACACACCACAATCAGAATCATCCGCGATGAGCATTCGGCGCTTTCCGCCATGCTGCGCTCCATCGTCCTGCTGCTGGCCCAGCACCGCCGACAGGGCACGCTGCCGGATTTCGGCGCCTTGCGCGCGATGCTCTTCTATGTCGACGAGTTTCCCGAGAAGCGGCACCACCGCAAGGAGTCCGAGCTGCTGTTCCCGAAGATGCGCGCGCGGACGCCGATCTCGCGCGAACTGCTCGACCGGCTGGACGACGACCATGCGCGCGGCGAGCGAAAGATCCGGGAAGTCGAACATGCCTTGCTCGGCTTCGAGATGATGGGCGAGGCCCGTCGTCAAGCCTTCGAGCAGGCGGTCGAGCGCTATGTCGACTTCTACCTGGCCCACATGGCGATGGAAGAGCGCGAAATCCTTCCCTTGGCAGAGAAAGTGCTGACGGACGAAGACTGGAGCGAGCTCGACCGGGCCTTCAGCGCCAATCGCGATCCGCTCACCGGTTGCGAGCCGGAGCCGGACTACGGCGCGCTCTTCACCCGGATCGTGAATGCGGTTCCCGCACCGATCGGCCTGGGCGCGGGTTGAGGGGCGGCCAACGAGCGGGAGCAGAGGGCTGTCCTTGCACCTTTACGGACGGCCGGTAGAGGGCGGGTTCGGATTCGCCCCGGCCCGATCCCGGAGTAGACGGTCTCGCCAGTCTTGAGCTCGGTGACGGTCCGCACTAGCCGCTGGCGCGGTTCGAGTGCGGCGGCACCAGCAGGTCACACATCTCCACGAAGCGCAGAGCCGATGGCGACAGCGCGTGCCCCCGCACTGTAATGATGGCGATCGTTCGCCTCATGGCTGGGCGCATGATGCGGATGGCCTTCAGGGTGCCATGCGAAGGCACCGCCACGGCGGGCAGAATGCCGACGCCCAGCCCGGCCTCCACCATCGCCACCGTCGTGCTCACGTGGGTGAACTCGTAGTTCAGTTCGCACGCAAGGCCTTCCGCCGACAGGGCTTCGAGAAGCTGCCTGCGGAACTCCGATTCTCCGAGCGTCAGCAGCGGCGAGCGCGCGAGTTCGCGCAGCGAGATCCCTTTCTTTTGCGCCGCCGGGTGATCGGCGGACACGAGCGCCATGTAGTCGTCGTCGAACAGGGGCCGACTGTGCAGGGTGCCCGGCTTCAAGGGCTGGGGGCCGATGCCGAAATCGACTTCGCCCCGGCGCACCGCCTCCAGCAGGTCCGGCTGGGCCAACTCCCGCACACGCACGGAAATGCCGGGATGGCGCTGCGCGAATTTCGTCAGCAACCCGGGCAGGCGCGTGCCCGCCACCGTGGGAACGCATGCGAAGGTCAACTGGCCCCGCTGCATGTCGGCGACCAACTGGAGGCCCGCGAGTGCATCGTCCAATTCGGCCATCGCCTTGCGGGCACTGATCATCAACTGCTCCCCCTCGCGCGTGAGTTCGACCCTGCGCGTGGTGCGATGAAACAGCGCAACGCCCAGGCGTTCTTCCAGTTGGCGGATCTGCATGCTCACCGCCGGCAGCGACAAGTGCATCTGTTCAGCCGCCTTGCGGAAACTGGCGT
Source organism: Variovorax sp. P1_H12_2 (assembly GCF_056405335.1). Taxonomy (NCBI): domain Bacteria; kingdom Pseudomonadati; phylum Pseudomonadota; class Betaproteobacteria; order Burkholderiales; family Comamonadaceae; genus Variovorax; species Variovorax sp. P1_H12_2. The sequence goes on along the minus strand of NZ_JBFUCI010000010.1, from coordinate 4,230 downwards.
GCTCGGCAACGGCAAGAAATGTCGAAAGGAGCTTGAAGTTGATCTTCATCGAAAATTGAACAATCGCTCAGATTATTTGATTTGTGTTGATGGATCGTACAGGCCTACGATCCGGCCTCTGATAGTTCTTTCCGAGTGGAGCCTCTGTGGAAGTCAAGCGAATCGCCGGCGCGCTCGGCGCTGAAGTGCTCGGCCTGGACCTGCGCCGCCCTCTGAGCCAGGGCATGGCCGCCGAGTTGCGCGCGGCGTTCCTCGCGCACAAGGTCGTCTTCCTGCGCGGACAACCGCTCAGTCCCGAGGAATTCCTGCGCTTCGCCTGCGCCTTCGGCAAGCCGGTCGAATATCCGTTCGTCAAGGGGATCGAAGGCCATCCCGAGATCATCGAAGTCAAGAAGCTGGCGCACGAGCGCGTCAACTTCGGGGGCGTTTGGCACACGGACACGGCCTATCTGGACGAACCGCCCATGGGCACGATGCTGTTGTCCAGGGAGGTGCCCCCTTATGGAGGCGACACGATGTTCGCAAACCAGGTGCTGGCCTATGAGGCCCTCTCAGACACGATGAAGCGCCTGCTGAATGGCCTGGTGGGCATCGCCAGTTCGGCCAAGGCGGATGTCTCGAAGACGCGCGAAGACCGCATCCGCAGCGACGGCAACGAAAGGGTGGCCCGGGAGTTCGTCTCCAGGCATCCCGTCGTGCGCACCCATCCCGAGACGGGAGAGCAGGCGCTGTATGTGAATGTCGCGCACACCGACGGCATCGAAGGACTCACGGAGGCCGAGAGCGCGCCGCTGCTGCGCTTTCTCTTCGAGCACCAGGTCAAGCCGGAGTTCACCTGTCGATGGTCCTGGCAGACGGACTGCATCGCCTTCTGGGACAACCGCGCGGTCCAACACAACCCGGTGAACGACTATCACGGCTTTCGCCGTGTATTGCACCGGATCACCCTCGCCGGCGGGCGGCCGTTCCAGGATTTGTCGCGACAGCAGACGATGCCGCGCGGCGTTCAAGAGCCAAGCGAGGCGGCGCATTGATGCACTTGCGTCGAGGCGACGGGCCCGGAGATTCGAAGCTCCTCCGGCCAAGGCGGTCGATGGTCTAGGTGGCAGTTGGAGCCGGGGGCTCCGGGCGGTCCGATTTCAGCACGCCGCGGCGCACCTGGTCGCGTTCGATCGACTGGAACAGCGCCTTGAAGTTGCCCTCGCCGAACCCGTCGTCGCCCTTGCGCTGGATGAACTCGAAGAACACCGGCCCGAAGACGGTCTCGGAGAAGATCTGCAGCAGCAGGCGCGGRCTGCCGCCCCCGGTGCTGCCGTCCAGCAGGATGCCGCGCGCCTGCAGTTCGGGGATCGGCTGGCCGTGGCCGGGGAGCCGCTGCTCGAGCATCTCGTAGTAGATGTCGTTGGGCGCGGTCATCAGGGGCACGCCGGCCAGGCCGAGCTGGTCGATGGTCGAGATCAGGTCCTCGCTCAGGAGCGCGATGTGCTGGATGCCCTCGCCATTGAACTTCATCAGGAACTCCTCGATCTGGCCCGAGCCGCCCTTGGAGGATTCCTCGTTCAGCGGAATGCGGATCTTGCCGTCGGGCGCGGTCAGCGCCTTCGAGGTGAGGCCGGTGTATTCGCCCTGGATGTCGAAGTAGCGGATCTCGCGGAAGTTGAAGAGCTTCTCGTAGTAGCCGGCCCAGAAGGCCATGCGGCCGCGGTAGACGTTGTGCGTCAGGTGGTCGACGATCTTCAGGCCGTGGCCGGCCGGATGCCGGTCGACGCCGGCGATGAATTCGAAGTCGATGTCGTAGATCGACTTGCCGTCCTCGAAACGGTCGATCAGGTACAGCGGCGCACCGCCGATGCCCTTGATCGCGGGCAGCCGCAGCTCCATCGGGCCGGTGGCGATCTCCACCGGCTGGGCCCCGAGCGCGAGGGCGCGCGCGTAGGCCTGGTGCGAGTCCCTGACGCGGAAGGCCAGCCCGCAGGCCGAGGGGCCGTGCTCGGCCGCGAAGTAGGCCGCCGGGCTGTTCGGCTCGCGGTTGACGATGAAGTTGATGTCGCCCTGGCGGTACAGCACCACGTCCTTCGAGCGATGGTGCGCCACCAGGCTGAAGCCGAGCTTCTCGAAGAAGGGCTCGAGCAGGTTCGGCGTGGGCGAGGCGAACTCGACGAACTCGAAGCCCATCAGTCCCATCGGGTTCTCGAACAGATCGGTCATGTGCGTGCTCCGAAGATGCGGCCTATTCGGCCGTGATGTTGGCCTTCCTGACCAGCCGGGCGTAGCGCTCCTGCTCGGTCTTGAAGAACTGGGCCGAGGCCTCGGGGCTCATCGGGTTGATGATGTTCTCCTGCTTGGCCATGGCCTCCCTGGTCTCGGGCATGTTGAAGGCCGCCACCACCGCAGTGTGCAACCGTTTGACCTCGGCCGGTGGCAGTTTCGCCGGGCCGATCACCGCGAACCAGCCCGCGACGTCGACGCCGACTCCACCGCCGGCTGCACCTTGCCGCGGATCGCCCGCGCGGTGAAAGTCGTCTTCATGCCGAGCTGTTCCGAGACCTCGGCATCGCTCATTCCGCCCTGTATGAGCCGCGCGGCATAGGCGTTGCGCACGAACTGCGGGCCATGGAAGGCCGCTTCGTGGCCCAGCACATCGAGCGTGCGCTTCACGCAGCTCGTGACCACGCGCTCGGCCAGGTCCGGTGCCACGGGGCTGCAGGCAGCGCCCAGGCCGCCGCCGATCAGTTCGGCCGACTGCACCATGTCGGCCTGGCCGAGGAAGAGGCGATTGGAGACCCGGGCGTGCTCGTCGCGCTCGCGCCGCGTCCGCACCACCCGCAGCGTGCTGCGGGCCTCGAGCCACTGCTGCAGCGCCTGCCCCAGATGCGGGGGGCCGACCAGCGTGCGCGCCTCGACCTGCCGGTGGCCCGGCGAGCGGATGACCACGCTGCCGTCCGCCTGGATCGTGATGTTGCGCGGGATCAGCTTGCAGACTTCGGACAGCTTCAGCCCGCACTCGGCCACCACCAGGCGCAGCGCCAGGTTGCGCGCCGGCGTCCAGCCGCTGGGGAGCTGGCGCGACTCTTCCTCGAAGAGCTCGGCGGCCATCCGTTCGTAGGCCGCCAGGAAGGTCGGGCCGGGCGGCAGCGGGGGATCGGTCTCGAAACGGGTCTCGGGCTGTCGCCGCTTGCGGTCGAGCACCACCGATGCCGGGTTCGAAGCGAGGACGCCGGTGGCGTGCAGGTGCGTGAAGACGCGGTGGATCTCCGCCAGGTAGGTGCGCATGGTGCGCACGCTGGCGGGCGCATCGTCGCGTCCGCGCAGGGTGTCGAGAAAGGACTCGACATGGGCCTGCCGGACCTCGTCGAGCCGCAGCGACCGGGCGGCGAGCCAGCGGCAGAACTTGCCCCAGAACGATTGATAGAGCTCGTTGCTGTGCGCGGTGTAGCGCGGCGCATCGGCGCCGGCGCTGTCGGAGGCCTTCTTCCAGCTCAGGGTCGAGCGCCACTGCCGATGGGCTTCGACGGGATTCTGAAGCCAGGGCAGGCGAGCTTCGGAGGAGGCGGCGATGGTGTGCGGCATGTTGCTTGAGATGCAGCATAGACCAGAGGGGCAGGGCCTGGAAGAAGAGTCCTGCGGATCTTCCTCGACATCGGGGCGCCGCAATCAGGACACGGGGTTGGACTGCACGGCCACATCGATGGCATCCAGCAGGTCCTTGCCGCGAAACGGCTTCGACAGATAGCCCGACGCGCCGCGGCGCATCGCGTCGATACGCACCTGCGGCGCGTCATGCGCCGTGACCACGATGACTGGAGGCCCATGTCCGCGCGTGCGCAATTCCGTCAGCAATTCCAGGCCGGACATCGCGGGCAGCTTGAAGTCGCTGACGATGCAGGCGGCCTTTGCGATCGATCCCTCGGCCAGGAGCGCCTCCGCCGACGCATACGCCACTGTCTTCCATCCGGCCGCGTTCAGCAGGCGCTGGATCGCCTGGCGCATGCTGTCGTCGTCCTCCACCACAAGTACCACGCCGGTCGGGATCAGTGTCATCGGGGTGTCCGTGAAGCGGCCGATCGGAATCGCGCGTTCCGCCGAAAAGCCGCTTCGATCATTGCGCGCTGGCGTTCGCAAGGAAACCCGGTCGAGGGGCAATTCGATTGCCCGAAAGGGAAGGCGCGCAGCGTGCTCAGAACCTGAAGCCGTCGCCGAAGTGGAGCCCGCCCATCGCCACCTTGGTGG
>NZ_JBFUCI010000009.1:0-39733 GCF_056405335.1 Variovorax sp. P1_H12_2 | reverse complement strand
TCCGCACCTTGGCCGATCATGGGCGCGTGCGCGAGCTGGTGCAATCAGAGGTGGATCGCGTCAACGCGCAAATGCCACAGGTGCAGCATGTGCGCAAATTTCACCTGTTGACCAAGGAACTCGATCATGACGATGGAGAGGTGACCGCAACGATGAAGATCAAGCGCAAGAGCATCAGCGAAAAGTTCATCAATGAAATCGAGGCTCTGTACGGGGGCCGCAGTTTGGCAAGGGACTCCACATGAATTCGATACGCTTTGACGGCCGCGTTGCCGTGATCACTGGCGCTGGAGGCGGTTTGGGCCGCGCACACGCACTGTTGCTGGCCGAACGTGGCGCCGCCATTGTGGTCAATGATCTGGGGGGGAGCGTTGGCGGAGCGAGTGGCGATGCGACTGCCGCGCAGAAAGTGGTACGCGAGATCGAAGCGGCTGGAGGCCGGGCATTGGCCAACGATGACGACATCGCCAGGCCAGCCGGGGCGCAGCACCTGATCGATGCCGCCATGCAGGCATTCGGGCGCGTGGATGTGCTGGTCAACAACGCAGGAATCTTGCGTGACAAGACACTGCACAAGATGGATCCGGATGACTTCGAGGCCGTGGTGCGAGTTCACCTCCTCGGATCGACTTGGTGCTCGCGGGCGGCCATGCCGGTGATGCAAAAGCAGCAGTACGGCCGCATCGTCATGACGACCTCTGCTGCCGGTTTGTACGGCAATTTCGGTCAGAGCAACTATGGGGCCGCAAAACTGGGGGTCGTGGGCCTGATGAATGCGCTCAAACACGAAGGCGAGAAGTTCGGCATCCGCGTCAACACGGTAGCGCCAGTCGCGCTCACCCGAATGACTGAGGGATTGCCGCTTGGGCGCCTTCTTACTGAGGCCACCCCGGAACGTGTTGCGGCCGGCGTGGCATTCCTGGCTTCTGAGGCTTGTGGGCTCACTGGCCAGATACTCTCTGCGGGTGGCGGTTACTTTTCGACCGTGAGGATTGTCGAGGGCCAGGGGGTACAGGCCTCGGCAGAGGATGTATCTCCCGAATTTGTCGCAGAACAATGGGCGAAGATTTCAGATGTATCGAATGAACGCGGCTTTGACAGTGCCACGGATGCGCTGCTTGGCGTCTTCGGATCCCCCCGGCCGTGACAACGCTCACGCCGGCTTCAGGTGACAGGCGTCTGGATCCCGAGGCGCTGTTGCACCGCTCGCTGCCCACCGTGCGTCAGCGCTACGAAGCGCGCGACACCATCATGTACGCGCTGGGCGTGGGTGCGGCGCAGGGCGCTGACGCCTGGGATGAACGACACCTTCGATTCGTGTATGAGGATCGCTTGCAGGCACTGCCCACGATGTGCGCAATGCTCGGCGACCCGGGCTTCTGGATGCGCGAGCCCGACACCGGCCTGGATTGGAGGCGCCTGGTGCATGGCGAGCAAGCCATCCAGTGGTTGAATGCGCTGCCGCCGACGGGGGAGGTGATCGGTCGCAATCGGATACTGCGGATCGAGGATCGAGGTCCGGACAAGGGGGCGGCCTTCATCGTCGAGCGCGAGCTTTGCGGGGCCGACACCGGGGCATGCTGGGTACGATCATGGATGACTGTGATTGCGCGTGGCGACGGTGGATTCAGTCCGCCTGGCGCCCCGTTGCTGCAGCTTGGGGCGGACGCACTCGCGCCACTTGCCCCGCTTCCGGAGCGGCCACCCGAGCGCATGCGCCTCAGAGCGACGGCCACTCATCAACCGTTGCTATACCGGCTCAGCGCCGATCCCAACCCCTTGCATGCCGACCCGGACATCGCGCGGCAAGCAGGCTTCGAGCGACCCATCATGCATGGCATGTGTACGTTCGGGTTGCTCGGAATGTTGCTTGTGTGCGAGTTCTGCGACTTTGACGCCAGTCGGCTCACCGAGCTGCGCGCCCGTTTCACTGCCCCGCTGTATCCGGGCGAAGCGCTTCGATGCGAGTTCTGGCAGGAAGCCGGACAGGTGCAGTTCCGAGCCACCGCCGTCGAACGTGATGTTGTGGTGCTGGATCGTGGGCTGGCGCGCATTCTTCCCGATCGATTCAATTCAGGAGCCCTCCGCGATGTCTGACCTCGCCGCCACGAATGCGCCGCTGGACAGCGCAGATCACCACGCGTTTCGCAGCACCGTGCGGCGTTTCATCGCTGAAGAAGTGACACCACACCATGCCCAATGGGAGCGCGACGGTCAGGTCCCCCGTTCACTGTGGCGTCGCGCGGGCGAATTAGGCCTGCTATGCCTTTCCGTACCCGAGCAGTACGGCGGGGGGGGGGCAGATTTCAGCTACAGCGCCATCGTCGTCGAAGAGATGGCCCGTGCAGGCGCCACCGGCCCGTTGTTCTATCTCCACTCCGACATCGTTGCCCCTTATCTGCTCCACTATGGCTCCGAGGCTCAAAAGCAGTCGTGGCTGCCGCGCATGGCCCGCGGTGAAGTGATCGGCGCCATCGGGATGACCGAACCCGGCGCCGGGAGCGACCTGGGCGCGATCCGTACGCGAGCTGAACGCGATGGAGACCATTGGCGGATCAATGGTCAAAAGATCTTCATCTCCAACGGACAGATCGCCGACCTGGTTCTGCTTGCAGTCAAAACGAATCCGGCGCTCGGCACAAAAGGGGCGAGCCTGCTGCTCGTCGAGGGCGATCGTCAGGGATTCAGTCGTGGGCGGCGGCTTGAAAAAGTCGGCATGCACGCCCAGGACACGTCGGAGCTGTTTTTTACCGACGTCCGCGTGCCCGCGGACAATTTGCTGGGTGAAGAAGGTTGCGGCTTCCGCTACATGATGAACGAGTTGCCACAAGAGAGGCTGCTGGTGGCGATCACCGCCGTCGCTGCCATGGAAGCGGCTGTCTCGTGGACGCAGGAGTATGTCACCCAGCGCCAGGCATTTGGTTCCAGTTTGTCCGACAAGCAAACCGTCCGGCACCGTCTCGTCGAGGCGCATGCCAACACGCTGGTGGCACGCAGCTTCCTCAATGATTGTCTGAGGCGGCATCTCAGCGGCCAACTCGACACGACCACCGCGTCAGTGGCGAAGTTCTGGACCACCGAGATGCAATTCTCTGTGCTGGACAACTGTGTGCAACTGTTCGGCGGCTATGGGTACATGCGCGAATACCCCATTGCTCGCGCATGGGCAGATGCACGCGTGCAACGAATCTACGGCGGAACCACTGAGATCATGAAGGAGATCGTTGCGCGGGAGTTGTTCAAGCGCTGAGGAGGGTTACGCCGAAGCCGCTTCGAGAATGATGCCGCTCAGGAGCTCTTCGCGAGGCTGCACCGCGATTCGCTCAGCGGCTGAAACGCCTGGTCGCCCGGGATCACGGCCTTCACGTGGAAGTAGTCCCACGGATACTTCGATTCGGAGGGCTTCTTGACCTGCATCAGGTACATGTCGTGCACCATGCGCCCATCCTCGCGAACGCGGCCGTTGCTGGCGAACACGTCGTCGATCCGGGATTCGCCCAACTGCTTGCGGACCGCACTCGCTTCATCGGTTCCCGCCGCCTGAACGGCCCGCAGATAGCTTTGCACGGCGGAATAGGTTCCTGCATGGATCAGGTTCGGCATCCGCTTGTGCGTCGCGAAGAAGCGATGGCTCCAGGCCCGTGTCTTTTCGTTCAAGTCCCAATAGAAGGCCTCGGTGAGAAAGAGGCCCTGCGCCGCCTGCAGCCCGAGCGCGTGCACGTCGGTGATCGACCCGGACAGGGGGGGCCAGGGTCTGATTCTTCGTGAGGCCGAACTCCCGCGCCGCCTTGATGGCGTTGATCAGGTCGCCGCCCGCGCTCGCGATGCCGACCGCTTGCGCCTTCGAGGCCTGGGCCTGCAGCATGAAGGATGAGAAATCAGGCGTGCTGCGTCCTGGTAGCCGATGTCGCCGTTTCGCAAGAACCGTTTCAGCGGCCGGTCAGCGCAACAACGCGTCGTTGCATTACCACTTCGGATCGAAACAGGACCCTCATCGAGGCGCTGGCGTTCCCGCTTCTCGAGCTGAGCGAGAAGTCGGGGCACCGCACCTACATCCGCATGATCGCGAATCTGCAATTGACCGACCGAGTGTTCCTGCGCGAAGCGGTCGGAGATACCTGGAACACGGGCTACCGGCGTTGCCTCGCGCACCTCGCGCAGCAGTTGCCTCAGCTGCCGCCGCCGATCCTCGAACAGCGCTTGTCGCTCGTGAGCATCTATGGCAGCGCCATCTGGGCCGCGTGGGAAGCCGCCCTGGATTCGGAGGCTCCGAATCGCTTTTGGGAACCGACGCACAGCKTCGCCAACGTGATCGATACGCTGCAGGCGACGCTCGAGGTCGCGCCGTCCGCGATCACGTTGGCGACGCTGGCCGCGCCCCTGGTACCCGATGCGGGCCGGCGCCTTGCACGACGGTCCTCGAAGTCCGGGGATTCCACCGCCTGAGGCCTCGCAGGCGCCGGACACGCGGGTCGGGCTCAACGCGACCGGAGTTCAGCCGATCCTTTCGAGGTCGTGTCTGAAAATCAAAACCTGGGCGGCGTTTTATAACGCCAGTGCGCCACGCAACCCTGCCGCGGGCACACCGCGCCCCTGACTTCAGCGGTAGCCGCTGTCGTTCGCGTTGTGGATGATCCAGGTCAGGTTGCCGCCCGAGATGTTGCCGAGGTTGCCGCCGGCAAAGATCAGGCGTCCCTGGCCCTTGTAGGCCAGTTCGATGCGGGTGCGGTCGCCGCCGAAGTAGAAGGGAATGAAGGCCTTGCCGGTGACGTAGGCGCCCGAATCCGTCGGCTCGCCCACGAGGTCGGTCACCTGCTTCAGGCTCATGCCGATCTGCAGCCTGGTGAACTTCGAGTTCGGCGCCGGGTTGCCGGTGATCTCGCCTTCGTAGTCGTTCATGCCCTTCACGGTCCGGCCGCTGCCGGACTCGATCTTGGTGGAGTCGATCACGTTGCCCTGGGCGTCCATGCCGGGCTTCGCGGGGCCGCGGGCGGCAGGAGCGGCAGCAGGGGCCGCGGCTGCGGGGGCAGCAACCGCCGCCGCGGCGGGGGCCGCCTTGGACGCCGGCGCGCTCGCCACCGCCTCGGGCGGACCGCAGCGATCGACCTTCAGCAGCGCCCGCTTGGTGTCGGCGGACCATTCGACGCCCACGATGCGCGACGAGATCTGCCCGCCGGCGAAGGATTCGCCGTCGCACTGGAACCGCACCGGGTCGGCCGGCCGGACCGCGAAGTCGTCGCCCGCGCCCTTGACCTTGGCGACCCGGGCGCTCAGGTCCTTGCCGATCAGCGCCTTTTCGAGCTTGGCCTCGTCGCCGCGGGCCGCGCGCACGGCCTTCACGACCTGGTCGTAGCTCGTCTTGCCGGTGCTCGGGACTTCGGGCCTGACCGGCGCCGGTGCGGCGACCGGCACGGGCTCGGGCGCCGGCGCGGCCGCCGCCTGGGGTTGGCTCTGGGTCTGCGCGCAGCCTGCGGCCAGGACGGAAAGGGCGGCCAGAACCGCGAAACCGGTCGAAGGGGTTCTCAAATTCACGAATAAGACTCCTGTAACGAAGTGTTTATTATTTCAGGATCCCGCGGACCGGGGCCCAAGCCCACGGTCGCGGTCTTCTTGCATTCGCGTGGCGCGACCCCAGGTCCCTGGAACGAGACCGCCCGCCCACGGAGAATCCATGACCGACACGCTGCACATCGTGTGCCCGCATTGCCACACCACGAACCGCGTCCGCACCGAGCAGCTCGGCAGCGCCCCCGACTGCGGCCATTGCCACCAGCCGCTGTTCGCCGGCCGCTCCACGGCGCTGGACGAAGCCGCCTTCGATCGCCACGTGGCGCGCAGCGAGATTCCGCTGCTGGTCGACTTCTGGGCGCCGTGGTGCGGTCCGTGCCGCCAGATGGCGCCCGGCTTCGAGCAGGCGGCGGCCCGGCTCGAACCGCGCATGCGCCTCGCCAAGGTCGACACCGAGGCGGTTCCTGCGCTCGGGACGCGCTTCGGTATCCGCAGCATTCCCACGCTCGCGCTGTTCAAGGGCGGCCGCGAGGTGGCGCGCCAGGCCGGCGCGATGGGCGCGGCGGACATCGTCCGCTGGGCCGAAGCGCACGCGCGCTGAGCCAGCGCGCATTGGCGGGGCGACGGCTGCCGGCAGGCAGCGCCTGCGCCCCGCGGCGAGTGCCGCAGGTGACAGCCGGGGCCCCGGGCGCCACGTGAGCCGTTCTGCGTCCAAGTACATTCCTGCATCTCCCCGCCACCTTCATTCATGACTTTTGAGCGCTTGCACCTGACCGGCCCGGATGGGCGGCCCTACGTGCTCGGCCAGCGGATCGAGGTGCATGACGGCAGCGCCCTGATCGGACGCGTCCAGTCCGTCACCCCGAGCCCGGGCGGCGACGCGGTGCGGATCGAGAACTTCGTCAGCACCGACGTCGCCGACTTCCGGGCCAAGGCATTGCCGAAACTGGTGCTCGCCGAGGTGGTGACTTTCATCGCCGAGCGCTATCCGTCGATCCACGCCATCGGCATCGAGCTGAGCCGCGACATCGCGGGCTTCGAAGGGCGGCAAGCCACGCTGGCCAGCGCCCGGGCGGAGATCCTGCAGAGCATCGGCACGGCGAACGTTCAAGTCACTCCCAAGCCGCACGCGGGACAGGCCGGCCATTTCGCCGTGACGGGGATCTGGCACTACGACGCGGCGAGCATCGCCGCGCTCTCCGCAGTACTCCGGACCCAGCGCGAAGCCTACCGGGAGCGGCAGGCAGCGGAGGAGGCGGCCAGAGCGACGCCCAGGCCGACCTTGCGCCAGCTGTTGCGCAGGGACCGTTGAGCGCCGCGCCACACGCCGCCGCGGTCCGACGGGTCGAGCGACAGGTCGAGGTTGCGCGGCCGCATCATGGTGTCCGGAACAGCGGCCGAACCCGGGGAGAGCGCTGCACTGCATCCTTAAAATGAGGGACTCGCGGGTGGTGTCGCAGGCCAGCGCGCCGCTGAGCAACCGCGAACTGGCCGGCCGGATGATGGAAACGGTGCGCGTGATCGCCAAGGAGATCGGGGCTGTCGGCTGATGCGTGCCATGCAGTCCGCAAGCACCTCGAGTTCGACTTTGACTGGAGTTCATCATGCAGGTACGTGACGCCGGCCCGGGCGACATCGATGGCATCGCCGCCATCTACAACGATGCGGTGGTCAACACCACGGCGATCTGGAACGAGAAGACCGTCGATGCTGCCAATCGCGCCGCCTGGCTCGCCGACCGCCAGCGAGTCGGCTACCCGGTCCTGGTCGCGTTGGATGAGCTCGGCGCGGTGGCGGGCTACGCCTCTTTCGGCGACTGGCGCGCCTTCGACGGCTACCGCCATACCGTGGAGCACTCCGTGTACGTGCGCCAGGACTGTCGCGGCGCCGGCATCGGCCGGGCCTTGATGGTGGCCTTGATCGAGCGTGCGCGCTCGCTCGGCAAGCATGTCATGGTGGCGGCCATCGAGGCGAAGAATGCGGGTTCCATCGAGCTGCACAAGAAGCTCGGCTTCGAGGAAGTCGGCCTGCTCAGGGAGGTCGGCACCAAGTTCGGCCGCTGGCTGGATCTCGCTTTCCTCCAGCTCAAGATCGATTCGCGCACCGATCCCGACGCCACGCCCGCGGCGTGACGCCATCCGTCGGTGGCTGGGCCGCTGGCTGCGGTTCTGAGGCTCGCGACCCCGAAGCTTCCGGCCAGCGCCCTCCACCGGCGGATGACACCGGGGCAGGCTCAGCGAACCAGATTCGCGACGAAGTCGACGAGCGCGCGCGTCTTCGCGGCCACGTGGTGCCGCGAGGGGTAATACGCGTACAGCGGGAAGCGCTCGCCCGACCAGTCCGGAAAGAGCGCCACGAGCTTCTTCTGCGCGAGGAGTTGCTCGGCGCCGAGTTCCAGCATTTGAGCGATGCCCTGACCCGCAAGACACACGCTTTGCAGCGTGCCGGCTTCGTTCACCGTCAACGGCCCGCGGGTCTGGACAACGATCTTTCGCCGGCGCTGGTGGAACTCCCACGGAAACGGCCGTCCCGTCTCGGGATCGCGGAACTGGATGCATCTGTGATGGCTTGCGTCGAGCGCGTGAGGATCGGTGGGGTGGCCGTGGAGCTTGAGGTAGGCCGGCGACGCGACGGTCACGATACGGGTGTCGAGCAGCTTGCGAGCGACCAGCGAGGATGTCCGAGGGTGGCCGAATCGAATGGCCACGTCGAATCCCTGCGCGACCATGTCGCCCAACTCATCCTGGGTCAGCAGTTCCAGTTCAAGGTCGGGATGGCTGTCGAGGAAAGCGCCAAGTCGCGGGCCGAGAATCAGTCGCGAGAAGAATGGGTCGACATTCACCCGAAGGCGGCCTCGAATCGAACGAGCGCCATCCTTGGCCGAGCTCGTTGCCTCATCCAGGGCAGAGAGCAGCGGAATGACCTGCTCATAGAAGCGTCGGCCCTCATCCGTCAGCCGGACCGATCGGGTGGTTCGATCGAACAGACGGATGCCCAGCCGTGATTCGAGGCGCGCGATCGATCGGCTCACGCCCGACTGCGACATGTCCAGGGCGTCGCCGGCGCCGCCGAAGCTTTTCGCGTCGACGACTGCCGCCATGACGTGGGTTCCCTCGAGCACCTGGAGGTTGAAGCCCGACATTCATGACTCCACAGCATGAGTTAAATGAAACTCATGCTATCGCAATTCCTGCCCCGGAAATCAAGAATGGCGACAACGCAGCGCGCAGTGCACTGCGATCCGGAGAAGGAACGACGATATGAAGAATCTGACGACCCAGGGCGTCACCATCCCACGGCTTGGCTTCGGCACGTTCCGGATGCCGGGCGACGAATGTCAACCCGTCGTCGAGAGCGCGCTCGCGCTGGGCTACCGCCACATCGATACCGCCGCCATGTATGAGAACGAACAGGCGGTCGGCGCGGCGATCGCGGCATCGGGATTGCCGCGTGACGACATCTTCGTCACCACCAAGGTGTGGCACGACCAGTTGTCGCCCGACGCCATCGACCTAGCGCTCGGCCGGAGCCTCGAGCGACTGAAGCTCGATCGCGTCGATCTGTTCATGGTGCACTGGCCAGCGAAGGACATGGACCTGGCGGCGGTCCTGGAAACCTTGATGGCGCTGCGCGAGCAGGGGCGCACGCGGGCGATCGGAATCTGCAACTTCAATCTGCCGATGCTTCGCTTCGCGCTCGAACAGGTCGATGCACCCATCGCCACGCTCCAGGTGGAATACCACCCCTTCCTCGCCCAGACGCCGCTGCTCGACTATGTGCGCCGCCGGGGCATCCCGCTCACCGCCTACGCACCGTTGGCGCAGGGCCGTGCGGCGGACGACGAAACGCTGAAGAAGATCGCCCGCAAGCACGGCATGTCGGCCGCGCAGATCGCGATCGCGTGGCTGCTGGATCAAGAGGGTGTGATCGCGATTCCCAAGGCGCAGCGGCGCCAGAGCCAGCAGTCGAACCTCGACGCCTGGAACATCCGGCTCGATGAGGAGGACCGTGCCGCCATCGCCGGACTGCCGAAGGACCAGCGCTACGTCCGGCCGCCCTTCGCGCCGGCGTGGAACGCAACCCGGCTCTGAGTCCCATCAACGTGGTGACCCCAGGTGGGCGCCGACACGCCGACCAATGCGAACAACAACGACATCGGAAAGATCACTCCGCTGCCTTCGCGTGCCGAGCCACCGTGATGCCTAAGCGCGCACCACTTGTCGCGACAAAAAGCTGCAAGTCGCTACCAGCAGGTTGGCGCATTCGGCCACGTTGCCCTCGATCCGGTGCCTCGGCCCGGCGACGGCAACGGCCAGCGTTTCGTTGTTGATCGTGAGAAAGGTCGCGACCGCCCACACGTCGCTCACGTTCTCGCCTCGCGTCACGAAGTAGCCGATCTTTCGGCTTTCCAGGATGTCCTGGATCAATGCCTCGTGCTCGGTTTTCGTGGCGGAGGTGATGGGGGCCAGCTGCCGGCCTTCCAGCCAGGTGCGCAACTCGGGCTCCTTGAGGCTTCCGAGCAAGGCCTTGCCGATGGAGCTCGAATGCAGCGGCTTGAACTCGCCGGGCTTGGCCGAATAGCGGATCGAGTGAAGCCCTTCGATGACTTGCAGGTAGATCACCGATTCCGCCTGGCGCTTGCCGAGGATCACGGTTTCGCGGGTCGCGTCGCGCAGCCGCTCCAGCACCGGCGTGGCATGTTCGATGAAGGGATCCTTCGCGAGGATGTCGCGCGCCACGTCGTACATGCGCTTGGTCGGATAGAGCGCGCGCGGCCGGTTGAGCGTGTACAGGTAGCCGCGTGCCGTCAGCGTCGAGACGATGGCATGGCAGGTGCTCTTGGGAATGCCGACCGCCTCCGACAGGTCGGTCAGCGACAGCGGCCGCTGGCTCGCCTGGAACGCCTCGAAGATGTCGATCACCCGCTCGATCGCAGTCACTGTCACACCGGACATCGCGCTTCCTTCCATGAACGTCTGCAGGGCCGAAGTTCGGCCCGTTGAACAAATCGGATCAATCCGCCCCGTTTTTCTCTCGCCGTCCCATTATGTTCGTAATGCTGAACATTGGTTCTTGTTCTAGAACATGTCGGTTCATAGCATCAGCACGCAACAACTCGACGGAGACCAGACAGCGTGCAAACAAGCAAGGACATCGCAGTGGAGGAACGTGCCGGTGGCGTCGTGTGGATCACGATCGACCGGCCGCACAAGCACAACGCGCTCGCCCGGGGGGTGCTCTCCGAACTGGGGCGGGCCGTGGCCGCGGCCGGAGCCCGGCCGGACGCGCGCTTCATCGTCCTGAGCGGAGCCGGTGACCGGTTCTTCGCCGCCGGCGGCGATCTGGTCGAACTGGCCGGCGTGCGCGACGAGCCTTCGACCATCGACATGGCCGAGCAGTCGCGCGCGGCACTCGATGCGGTGCGCGCATGCCCGGTACCGGTGCTGGCGTACCTGAACGGAGACGCCATCGGCGGCGGCGCCGAGCTGGCCCTGGCGTGCGACATGCGGATGCAGGCGAAACACGCCCGCATCGGCTTCATCCAGGCGCGGCTGGCGATCTCGTCGGCGTGGGGAGGCGGGCCGGACCTGTGCCAGCTGGTGGGCGGCGCCCGGGCGATGCGAATGATGAGCCGGTGCGAGCTCGTCGACGCGCCGCTGGCGCTGCAGTGGGGCCTGGCCGATGTGGTGGTCTCGGACGGCCCGGCAGGCGAGGACGTCCAGGCCTTCCTGGAACCTCTGCTCGCGTGCGCACCCCAGGTGCTGCGCGGCATCAAGGCGCAGACCGCGGCCTGGCGCCAGGGTGCTTCCTACGAGGCCCGCCGCGCCGTCGAGCGGCAGCAGGTGCTGAAGACCTGGCTGCATGACGATCACTGGCGTGCGTCGGACAAGTTTCTTGCCAGGAGCGCGAAATGAGCGGCGACGTCGATCCGGCGGTGCCCGACCTGGAGCCGCAGCTGCGCCCCGTCAGCCCGAGCGGCATCGAAGTCCCGACCAGCGTCGGCGCAGAGGCCGTGCAGGCCGACAATATCGGCGCGGCCGGAGAGTACCCCTTCACGCGCGGGATCTTCCCCGACGGGTATCAGGGGCGCCTCTGGACCATCCGCCAGTACTCGGGCTTCGGCACCGCCGAGGAATCCAACGAGCGCTACAAGTTCCTGCTGGAAAAAGGGCAGACGGGCCTGTCGGTGGCGCTCGACCTGCCCACCCAGTGCGGCCTGGATCCGGTCCACCCGATGGCGCGGCCGGAGATCGGCRAGGTCGGCGTGTCGCTGTCCAACCTGAGCGAGGCGGAGATCCTGTTCAAGGGCCTCGACCTGTCGAAGATATCGACCTCGTTCACCATCAACGGGACGGCCGCCATCGTCTATGCGATGTACCTGGCCGTGGCCGACAAGCAGAACGTTCCGCGCAGCAAGCTGACCGGAACGATCCAGAACGACATCCTGAAGGAGTACGTCGCGCGCGGTACCTGGATCTTCCCGGTGCGCCCGTCGATGCGCCTGATCGCGGACTCGATTCTCTATTCCAACGACGTTTCGCCGCGCTTCAATCCGATCAGCATCGCGGGCGCCCATGTGCGCGACGCCGGCGCGACGGCGGCCGAGGAGATGGCCTACACCCTGGCCAACGGCCTGGCCTACGTGGACGAATTGCAGGCCCGCGGCGGCGACGTGGAGAAGTTCGCCAAGCGCCTGTCGTTCTTCTTCTACGTCCACATGGACTTCTTCGACGAGATCGCCAAGTTCCGCGCCGGCCGGCGACTGTGGGCGCGCCTGATGAAGGAACGCTACGGCGTGCAGGACCCGAAGGCCCAGCACTTCCGCTTCGGCGTGGTCTGCGGCGGCTCGTCGCTGGTCGCACCACAGCCCTACAACAACGTGGTGCGCGTGGCGGTGGAAACGATGGCGGCGGTGCTGGGCGGCGCGCAGTCCATCTTCACCTGCGCGTTCGACGAGGCCTTCCAGATTCCCACCGAGTCCTCGGCCGAGCTGGCCGTGCGCACGCAGCAGATCATCGCCTTCGAGAGCGGCATCGGGCGCACGGTCGATCCCCTGGGCGGCAGCTACTTCCTGGAGCAGCACACCGACCGGATGGAGCAGCAGATCACCCAGGTGATGGGCGAGATCGATGCCTACGGCGGCGTGGTCCGGGCCATCGAGGACGGGTGGATCCAGTTGCGGCTCGCCGAGCGCGGGCTCGAGCGCAAGCTCGACACCGATTCGGGCCGCAACGTGATCGTCGGCCAGAACCATTTCAAGAAGGCGGACGAGGAGATCAAGGTGGGCGAGGTGTTCACGCTCGACCCGACCGTGGCCCAGCGCGCGCTCGAAAAATTCCAACGGGTGCTCGACACGCGCCGGCAGTCGGAGGTCGACCGCTCGCTGGCCGGGCTGTCCGCGGCGGCGGCCAAGGACAACGTCAACATCATGCCCTACCTCGTCGAGTGCTGCCACGCCTACGCCACCGTCGGCGAAATGGTGGCGCGCCTGAAAGAGCAATGGGGCGAATTCAAGGAACCGGTGAACCTATGAGTGCGCAACAGACCTCCGCCGCGCTGGCGGCGAAGCGGATACTGATCGGCAAGCCCGGTCTCGACGGTCACGACATCGGCGCCAAGATCATCGCGCTGACGCTGCGCAACGCCGGCGCGGAGGTGATCTACACCGGCCTGCGTCGCAGTCCGCTGCAGATCGCGCAGGTGGCGGTGGACGAGGGCGTCGACGCGGTGGGCCTGAGCATCCTGTCGGGCAGCCACAAGGAGCTGGTGGCCGAAGTCATCGCGCAGCTGCGCGAACTCAGGGCGCACGACGTGAAGGTCTTCGTCGGCGGCACCATCCCGGCCGAGGACCAGCCCTACCTGCGCGACCTCGGCGTCACGGCGATCTTCACCGCCGACATGCCGCTGGACGTCGTCGTCCGTTCGCTGGCGAAGAGTCTCGCATGAACGCGCCGCTCGCGGGAATCCGGATCGTGGAGGTCGGCCACATGCTGGCCGGCCCCTATTGCGGCCTGATGCTGGCCGACATGGGCGCCGAAGTCATCAAGATCGAGACGCCCGAGGGCGACATCGGCCGCACCGTCAGCCCCCACTTCGTGGGGCCGCACAACGCCTACTTCGCGAGCCTCAACCGCAACAAGAAGAGTGTCGTGCTCGACCTGGCCAGCGACGAGGGGCGCGCGGCGCTGGGCCGCATCGTCGAGACCTCGCATGCGCTCGTGACGAACCTGCGGCCCTCGGCGATCCGCAAGCTCGGCCTCACCTACGACGCGCTTCGGGAATGGAACGAGCGCCTGGTCTGCGTCGCCCTGACGGGTTACGGCCTCGACGGGCCGTATGCGGACAACCCGGCCTACGACTACGTCATTCAGGCGATGACGGGCGTGATGGCGCTGACCGGCGACCCCGAGGCGCCGCCCACCAAGGCCGGCTACTCCGCGGTCGACAACTCGGCCGGGCTGGTGGCCGCGGTGGGATTGCTGGCCAAGATCGTGCAGGGCCAGGGCGGCCAGGTCGACGTCGCGATGTACGACGTGATGCTCTCGCAGCTCAACTACCTCGCGGGCGCCGCGCTCAACGCCGGCGAGATCATCGAGCGGCTGGCGGATTCGTCGCACCCCTACGTCGTTCCGGCGCAGATCTTCGCGACGGCCGAGGGGTGGCTCACCCTGTTCATCACCCACGACAAGTTCTGGAAGACCTTCTGCGGGGAGATCGGGCGTCCGGAGTGGATCGTGGACCGGAAGTTCGCGACCATGGCCGGGAGGCGGGCGCATCGGGCCGAAGTCATCGGCGCGATCGCCAGCGTGCTGCGCCAGGCCTCCGCGGCCGAATGGGTGCGCCGCCTGAGCCCGCTGGGCGTGGTGGTGGCCGAGGTCGGCACGCTCAACGCCGCCCTGCACAGCGACATCGCCGCCGCGCGCTCGCTGGTCGTGTCCTTGGGCGACGGCAGCCTGCCGCTGCAGGCGGTGGCCAGCCCGATCCGCTTCCAGGGCTTCTCGCCGAGCTACGGCTTGCCGCCCCTGCTGGACGAGCACGGCGACGAAGTGCTGGGGAGGGTCGCGTTGTGAGCGCCGCGCCGGGCCGCCCCAAGCAAGCTCGCACCCCCTCGGGGGGCAGCGAGGACACGCAGTGCCGAGCGCGGGGGCTCGTATGAGCGCCGCGCCGGGCCGCCCCAAGCAAGCTCGCACCCCCTCGGGGGGCAGCGAGGACACGGAGTGCCGAGCGTGGGGGCTAGGAAACGCCGCGCCGCCGCTGGATCGATGGGCGCTGAGCCGCGCGCTGACGCGCATGGCCAACGCGAGCACGGCGGCGCTGGCGGAGGCGGCGCCGCGCGAGYGCCCGGCGCACGCTGCCCGCCGGATAGGCGTCACCGGGGCACCGGGTGCCGGCAAGAGCACGCTGGTCGGGCACCTGGCGCTCGAACGCAGGCCGAAAGGCCGGCTGGGCGTGCTGGCCGTCGATCCGAGCAGCCCGAAGAGCGGCGGTGCGATCCTGGGCGACCGCGTTCGCATGGACGACCTGGCCGGCGTCGAGGACCTCTACATCCGCTCGCTCGGCTCGCGCCGCACCTGCGACGGTCTCGCCGACAACCTGCCCGAGATGCTGGACGTCATGGACGAGTTCGGCTTCGACGAAGTCCTGCTCGAAACGGTCGGCATCGGCCAGGCCGAGTACGCGGTGCGTGCACAGGTCGACACGCTGGTTCTCGTGCTGCTGCCCGAGAGCGGCGACACGGTGCAGGCCATGAAGGCCGGGATCATGGAGATGGCCGACATCTTCGTGGTCAACAAGTCGGACCTGCCGGGGGCGCAACGAATGGCCACCGACATCCAGCGCATCGCGGCCGTGACCCAACGCCCCGAGGGCGCGTGGCGGGCGCCGATCCTGCTGGCCTCGGCGTCGCAGCCGGGCTCGATCAGTGCCCTGTCGGAAGCGATCGACCGCCACCAGGCCTGGCGCAGCGCCGACCCGCAACGCTACCAGCGGCTTCGCGCCCAACGGGTCCGCTACCGGCTCCGGCGGCTTCTGGAGATGCGCGTCGCGGAGGCGATCGCCGCTCAGGAGGACGTCTTTTTCGAAGCCCCGCTGCAGGAGCAGCTGGCGCGGGTACTGGCTGCGGTGGTCCRCACCTCCGGCACGCAGGTGGACTGAGCCATGTCGCGCGCACTGATCAAGTCCCTGAAAAGAACCCTGCGCCACGGAGCCCATGCGCAGGCCTCGCAGACGCAGGCGCTCGATGCCCGCGCTGCCGCGCTTTCCCTGGTCCAGCGCAGCGTCGAGCTCAGGCATGACCGCCTGGCCATCCTGCGCCTGGTCGATGCGGTCCGCCTCGAGGCCCGCGTCGACGAGACGCTGTGGGACTACTGCCAGAAAGTCGCCAGCTCCATGGCCGATCCCGAGCAGCTGCGCATGCTGCAGGCGCTGCGACGCAACGTCGCGCACCACGCGGCGGGCGGCTCGGGTCCGGGGCCGCCCGAGCCCCGGTGCGCGCGGGCCGATGAGCAAGATCGTTTGAATCGAACAACAGGAGACAACAATGAGAAATTCTTCCAGCAACGCCTTCTTGAAAAAAATCTCGGGCTCACGAAGCCGCATMGCTGCGGCGGTGGCTCTGATGTCCATCGCGGCCAGCGCGCCGGCATGGTCGAAGATCAATGACGACGTCGTGAAGATCGGCGTCCTCGCCGACATGTCCGGCATCTATTCCGACATGGGCGGGAACGGAATCACCGAGGCCGTGAAGATGGCGATCGCGGATGTCGGCGGCACAATCAATGGCAAGAAGATCGAGATCGTGACGGCCAATCATTCCGCCAAGCCCGACATCGCCGCGACCACGGCGCGCGAGTGGTTCGACACGCAGGGCGTGGACATGATCATCAGCGGCCCCAGCTCGGGAACCAGCCTTGCCATTGCCAAGGTGGCCGCCGAAAAGAAAAAGATCGTGATGGTGACAGGCGGCGTCGCAGCCCAGCTGACCAACGAGGAGTGCTCTCCCTACACGGTCCACTACCTCTACGACACGGTCGCCCTGGCCCGCGGAACCGGCACGGCGATGACCAAGCAGGGCGGCAAGACCTGGTATTTCCTGACGGTCGACTACGCCTTCGGCGAGTCCCTGGAAAAGGAAACCACGCAGGTCATCAATGCCAATGGCGGCAAGGTGCTCGGCAGCGTTCGCCATCCTCTGTCGGCCTCCGATTTTTCGTCGTTCCTGCTGCAGGCCAAATCCTCCGGGGCAGAGGTACTGGGACTGGCGAATGGCGGAGGAGACACGGTCAACTCGATCAAGGCTGCGAGCGAATTCGGTATTTCCAAGTCGATGAAGATCGCCGGGCTCATGCTGTTCATCACCGATGTGCATGCCCTGGGACTCAAGCTGACCAGCGGCATCAACCTGACCGAAGCGTGGTACTGGGATTCGGACGAGAAAACGAGGAAGTGGGCCGACCGTTTTCAGGAAAAGATGAAGAAGAAGCCCACCAGCATGCAGGCGGCCAGCTACTCCGCGGCGCTTCACTATCTGAATTCGGTCAAGCAGCTGGGGTCGGACGAGGCCGACGAGGTGATGACGCAGATGAGAAAGGAGAAGATCAACGACATGTACGCCCAGAATGGCTATATCCGGCCGGACGGACGCATGGTCCACGATCTTCGACTCATGGAGATCAAGAGCCCTGCCGCCTCCAAGGGACCCTGGGACTACTACAAGCAGGTGCAGATGATCCCGGGCGATCAGGCCTTCGCTTCCAAGGCGGAATCCAAGTGCAAGTTGTGGAACTGACGGGAGCTCCATTCGAGAGTTCGACGAGCAGATGATTTTTCGGTAACTACCATTTAGGAGACATGAATCATGACGACATCAGCGAGCGCGGAGATCGACAACAAGGTGGCCGCTTCCGCGAGCGTTCGGGCTTGCATTGCGGACGGCAAGGAATTGCCGATCCTCGACGTCGGGCCCTATCTGGCGGGCGTGCCTGGCGCGCTCGAGCAACTGGGGGCGGACGTGAAGTGCATCCAGGAGAACCTGGGCTTCTTCGCGATCGTCAACCACGGCATTCCGCAGTCCCTGATCGACGAGTCATTCCGTCAGACCGCGAAGCTCTTCGATATTTCGATGGAGGAGAAACTCAGGCACCGGGTCGGATTCCACCACCAGGGCTATCTGCCGCCCAAGTCCTCGATCCTGAAATCGACCGCCATCGCGGAGAAGATCGCGGTCAACACCAAGAAGGACACCAATGCCGCCTGGCTGTTCATGAGGAACCGCACCGCCGAGGACCCGAAGGTGCTTGCCAATGTCCGGCACCGCGGGCTGAACCAATGGCCCGAGAGTCTTCCCGAGTTCAAGAAGACGCTGTTCGACTACCAGACCTCGATGGAGAAGCTCTCGCTCAAGCTGCTGCCGATCTATGCGCGTGCGCTGGGCCTTCCGGCCGACTACTTCGACAGCATGTTCAAGGCGCCGGAGTATTACCAGCGCTGCGCCTACTACCATCCTGAAGAGAAGCTGGAAGAAGGCCAATATGCGCTGGCTCCGCATTCCGACGGCAGCTTCCTGACGCTGCTGCCGATGACGCCGGTGCCCGGGCTGCAGGTGATGACGCCGTCGAAGGAATGGCTCAAGGTCAGCTACGTCAAGGACGCCCTGATCGTGAACACGGGGCAGGTCCTCAATCGCCTGTCCAACGACCGGTTCATCGCCACGCCGCACCGGGTCGTCAATCCGCCGACCAAGCGCTATGCGCTGACCTTCTTCTTCTACCCCGATGACGACGCCAACGTCGGGCCGATCCCGGCGTGCGTGAAGCCGGGCGAGAAGGCGAAGTACGACTCGCGTTCCTTCTACGACTTCTTCGTTCCCTACCTGGACGATCTCTACCACTACAACGATCCCAAGTTCATGAGCGAGGTCGAGCCAGCAGCGGCTGGCTTGAAGTGAAGGAGCATCGCGTGAGCAAGTTGTTGATCGACGGGCAATGGGTCGATGCGGTCGATGGCGAAACCATCGACGTCATCGATCCGTGCAGCGGACAGGCGTTCGCGCAGATCGCACGAGGCCGGTCCGCGGATGTCGACCTGGCGGTCGCGGCAGCGCGCCGCGCGCTGGAAGGCCCTTGGGGGCGCCTGACGGCGACGGAGCGCGGCCGCATCATGCAGCGCCTCGGGCAGATCATCCTGGACCATGCCGAGGAACTGGCCGAGGTGGAGGCCCGCGATACCGGCAAGCCCATGTCCGTGGCCCGCGCGGATGCCAAGGCGGTGGCGCGCTATTTCGAGTTCTATGGCGGCGCGGCCGACAAGATCCACGGCCAGACCATTCCCTACCTGAATGGCTACAACGTGAGCGTGGTTCGCATTCCGCACGGCGTCACGGCCCACATCATCCCGTGGAACTATCCCGCGCAGATGATGGGGCGCACGCTCGCTCCCGCGCTGGCCATGGGGAACGCGGCGGTGGTCAAGCCCTCCGAGGACGCCTGCCTGAGCGCCCTGAAGCTCGCCGAGTTCGCGATGCAGGCGGGGCTGCCGCCCGGGGCCCTGAACATCGTGACCGGCTATGGCGCCGAGGCCGGCGCAGCGCTGACCTCGCATCCGGGCATCAACTTCGCGACGTTCACCGGCTCGCCGGAGGTCGGTGTCCAGGTGCAGCAATCCACGGCGCGCCACCATGTCCCGTGCGTTCTCGAGCTCGGGGGCAAATCGCCGCAGATCGTTTTCGACGATGCGGACCTGGCCAAGGCCGCACCCATCATCGTCCGGGCCATCGTCCAGAATGCCGGCCAGACCTGCTCGGCCGGCAGCCGCCTGCTCGTCCAGGCAAGCATCTACGACCGGTTCGTCGCGACGATCGCGGCCAGCTTCCAGGCGCTGAAGGTCGGGACGCCGGAGATGGATCTGGATTGCGGTCCGATGATCAACGCCAGGCAACACGACAAGGTGAGCTCGTTCATCGCCGAGGCGGTCGCCATGGGGGTGCCGAAGCTGGCCGAAGGCAGCCTGGCGCCAGGCGTTCCAGGCGAGGGCTACTTCGTCAAGCCCGTGCTCTTCGGACCCGTCCCTCGCGGGCACCGCCTGGCTTGCCAGGAGGTGTTCGGCCCGGTGCTGTCGGTCATGCCGTTCACGGACGAAGAAGATGCGGTGCAGTTGGCCAACGCCACCGATTACGGTCTCGTCGCCGGCATCTGGACGGAGAACGGAAGCCGTCAGGCGCGGCTGGCGCAGCGCATCGCCAGCGGCCAGGTCTTCATCAACTGCTACGGCGCGGGCGGTGGGGTCGAGCTGCCGTTCGGAGGCGTCAAGAAAAGCGGCTATGGCCGCGAGAAAGGGCTCCTTGCCCTGGAAGAGATGAGCACCACCAAGACCATTGTCCAGCACTACGAATAAGGAAATCCACCATGTCCAGATTGAACAAAAAGATCGCGATCGTCACCGGCGCAGGCAGCGGCTTCGGCGCCGCGATCGCGCGGGCCTATGCCAAGGAGAACGCCAGCGTCGTCCTTGCCGACATCAACCTGGAGGCCGCCCGGGGGATCGCCGCGGGATTGGGCGACCACGTGAGCGCCGTGGCTTGCGACGTCAGCCGCTTCGACCAGGTGCAAGCCATGGTTCGCCATTGCGTGGAGCGCTTCGGTGTTCCCGATATCGTGGTCAACAACGCGGGCACCACGCACCGCAACCAGTCGATGCTGGATGTCGACGAAGAAACCTTCGATCGGGTGTTCGCCGTCAACGTCAAGTCGATCTATCACATGACGCGCGCGGTGGTCCCGCTGATGAAGGAAAAGAAGGACGGCGTGATCATCAACGTGGGATCGGTCGGCGGTATCCGCCCGCGCCCCGGCCTGACCTGGTACAACAGCTCGAAGGGCGCGGTGAAGGTCATGACGAAGTCGATGGCCGTCGAACTGGCGCCCGATGGCATTCGCGTCAATCTCATTTCCCCGGTCATGGCGCCCACGGGCCTTCTTCAGGATTTCATGGGCGTGGCGGACACCGCCGAGAACCGGGCTCGCTTCGTCTCGACGATTCCGCTCGGAAGGATGTGCGACCCGGCCGACGTGGCGAACGTGGCGCTGTTCCTGGCCACTGAGGAGGCTCGCTTCCTGACCGGCGTCGAGATGCCGGTGGACGGCGGGCGCTCCATCTGAGGGTCGGCTTTCGCGAATAGCGCCACTCGACAGTCAAGCGGGCAGGCTGTCGAGTTCCGCGCCGCGATGAGCTTTGGGCAGATATAGGTGACCGGAACGCTCGGCCTCCTGGCTGTTGCGTATCATCGGACGCGCCGAGCAACAGCCCATTCATGAAAATCATCCCCGAAGCCGCATGGCTTGAGGCTTCGCCATGCCCATGCTCATCATGATGACCGCCGCCGGAGAGACCCGGCAGGTCCAGCTCCATCCTCACAACAACAGGGTAGGGCGCGGCACCGGCAACGAGGTGATCGTCGACTCTGCACAGGCGAGCCGCGACCACGCGGTCATCGACGTCGAGCAGGCGTTCGTCACGATCACGGATCTCGGCAGCCGAAACGGGACGTTCGTGAACGACGTCCGGATCGAGAGCCAGGTTCTGGCGCACGGTGACGCGATCCGCCTCGGCAGCTACGAGATGCGGTTCGTCGCCACCGACCAGGAGTTCACGCAGATCGAGGCCTTGCGCATGCTGACCATGCACGGGCTGCTCGTGAACCTGGAGCGGGAACGGTCCCCTTCGGACGCACCGACCGTGCCGGACGCGCCTCGCAGCGAGCGCGGCAAGCTTTGAATGCCGCCGCCGGCGGCGACATCACGCCGGTGAAATGAGTTGAATCGAGCGCGCTCGACCGCCTGGCTTGCGATCCGGCGCGGTCGCAAATATGTGACGAAGCCGTTACCATCGCCTGCCCTTCAGCCTTCGTTCCACGAAGCCTGAAGGTGCACTGGCGGCCGAGGCTTGAAACCGGGCCATCCAACAAGAACAGAAAGGCCGTCCGTGTCGCTGCGACTTTCTCGCGCTGTCGTCGCTTCCTTGCTATGCCCGCTCCTGCTTGCGGCCTGCGGGGGCGGCTCCTCGGACGGAGGGGCGGCCCTGGTCGCCGGGAAACCCCTGTCCTTGCCCCCGGCCATTGCCGAGATCATGGCCAAGCCGCGCTACACCGACGCGAAATCGAAGTGGAGCCTGGTCGTGATGGATGCAAGGACCGGCGAGCTGGTCTACGCGCTGGACCCTGACCGCCTCTCGTTCACGGGCTCGGTGCGCAAGCTGTTCTCCGTGGGGATGGCGCTCGACACGATCGGCGCCGACCATCGCTTCGAGACGCCGGTGTATCGAACCGGACCCGTGGGGGGAGGTGTTCTGGCGGGCGATCTCGTGCTGGTGGCGTCCGGCGATCTCACCTTCGGCGGCCGCGCCAAGGCGGACGGCACCCTGGCCTACACGGACTTCGACCACAACGAGGCGCACGCCTTTCGCGGCTCGGGACTGACACCGGAAGACCCGCTGGCCGGCATCAACGAACTCGCACGCCAGGTGCGGGCCGCCGGCATCCAGCGCGTGGACGGCGACGTGGTGGTCGACGACCGCCTGTTCGACAGTTTCCGCGTGCCGAACGGCAACGTGCTGATCTCCCCCATGAGCCTCAACGAGAACCTCATCGACGTCACGCTCGCAGCCGGCGCACGGGCAGGGGATCCCGCGCTGCTTGACTGGCGGCCCAGGACCCGCGGCTTCTCGATGGCCGGCAGCCCCGTCACCGGGAGCGCCGGGTCGGCGGCCGACATCGAAGTCTCCGCGGCGACGCTCGACAGCTTCAGCCTCGGCTGCCTCGGAAGCCCGGGCTGCACCGGCACGATCTCGAGCGCGAGCGGCCTGGCGCCGGCCACCATTCCGCTGGGCTATCAGGCGCCGCTCGTCGGCGGTTCCACCTATGTCGGAATCCTGCGGGTCGAGGACCCGCCTTCCTTCGCGCGCATCGCCTTCATCGACGCCCTGGCGCGCGCCGGCGTGACGGTGGCCGCGCCCGCCGTGGCCGTCAACCCGGCCAGCAGATTGCCACCATCCCGCTTCTATGCGGCGGAGTCGCGCGTGGCCAATTTCGTGTCTCCGGCCTATTCGGAGTACGCCAGGCTGATCCTCAAGGTCAGTCTCAATACGGGCGCGAACATGAGCCTGATGCAGGTCGGGCTGTCGCAGGGGCAGCGAACAGTGGCGACCGCTCTGGCCGCGGAGCGCAAGCTGCTCACCGGCGCCATCGGCCTGGACCCGGCCGGCTTCGACTTCCCGACCAACGGCAGCGGAACCCCGGACAGCCGTGCGTCGGCCCGCACCACGGCCAGGCTGATCAGCGCCATGCGCATGCGCGCCGGCTACCCGGCGTATCGCAGCGCGCTGCCCCTGCTGGGAATCGACGGATCGCTCGCGAGCATCGGCAAGGCGGTCGCCGGCAAGGAACACATCGCCGTGAAGAGCGGGGCCACCATCGAGGACGGCAAGATCGTGGCCATCAGCATGGCGGGCTACATCGACGCCAAGAGCGGCCGCACGCTGTCCTTCGCGCTGTTCGTCAATGACGCGGGCCCGCTCACCGCGATCGCCGATTCGCTCGAGGTGTTCGAAGACGAAGCGCAGATCGCCGGCGTCATCTACAACCAGAACTGAAAGCGTGAATCCATGAAACACCTGAGCTGGCTGTGCGCCTTGGCCGTCGTCGTGCTCGTCGCCTGCGGAGGCGGCGGGTCGTCGTCGCCGTTCTCCGCGCTGCTTGGCTCGCTGGTCAATGCGCAGTCGACTTCCGGCGCGCCGGCGACCCAGGTCACGCCCGTCACGATGCGCATCGCGAATGCGCCCGTGCCGGTGAAGGGCTCCGACGGACTCTTCCACGTGGTGTACGAGCTCGAACTGACGAACTTCACCGGCGACAACGTGGCCATCCAGGGACTGGACGTCCTCGACGCAAGCAACGGCGGCGTCGTGGCAACGCTCGCGGCCGCGGACATCGCGCGACGTCTGGTGGTGCGCGACAAGGCCGCGGTGAAGGGCAGCCTCGGCCCTTCGCAAGTCGGCCTGGTCTACATGCATGTGAGCTTCAACGGCCAGGCGGCGATACCGGCGACGCTGGCCCACCGGATCTCGGCGTCGATCGACCAGACGCCGATCGTCGAGACGGCCGGGCGCATCCAGCTGGCAGCGCCGACCGCCCTGGTGCTCGGCGCCCCGCTGCGCGGTGCGAGGTACATCGCCGGCGACGGCTGCTGCGACTCGGTGCGCCATGTGCGAGCGACGCTTCCGCTCAACGGCCAGCTCGTTACGGCCCAGCGATTCGCCATCGACTGGGAGCAACTCGACGAGCAGGGCCGCATCTATGTCGGCGACCCCAAACTGCCGGCCAGCTACATCATCTATGGCAAGCCGATCTACGCCGTCGCGGACGGACGCGTGGTCACGGCGCTGGACGGCCTGCCCGACACGCCGCCGGGCGCGTTGCCGCCTTCGATTCCGATCGAGCAGGCCGACGGCAACCATGTCGTGATGGACCTGGGCGGCGGCAGCTTCGCCCTGTTCGCGCACATGAAGCCGGGGTCGGTGCGGGTGCGCGCGGGGGAGTCGGTGCGTGCGGGGCAATTGCTCGGAGAGGTCGGAAGCTCCGGCAACTCGTCGGAGCCGCACCTGCATTTCCATGTCGTCGACGGTCCCAACCCGCTGGCTTCGAACGGGCTTCCCTACCTGCTGCAGGGCTTCAGCGCAGCCCAGCGGGGCGTCTCCACGGCGGCCTTCGATCAGGCCATCATCGACGGCAAGCCGATCCCGGTCGAAGCGGTGCCGCTGCCGGGTGCACGCCAGAACGTGTTGCCGCTCGATCTGTGGATCGTCGATTTTTCTTCCTAGCCACTCGCACAGCCCATGAAATTGTCTCGAGTCCATGTCCGCACCGTGGGCGTCGTCCTGGCGCTGTCCATGCTGGGCAGCTGCGGCGGTGGCGGCGGCAGCGGCATCGCGTCGCCGCTCGCCACGTCTGCGCAACCCGTGCCCGACGAGATCACGCGGATCTTCCAGAAGCCGGCCTACCGCCATGCACTCTGGGCCTTGCGCGTGGTCGACGCCGACAGCGGCCGCGTCATCCACGACTACAACTCGGGGCGGCCCATCCTGATCGGTTCGGTGCGCAAGCTCTTTTCGGTCGCCCTCGCACTCGAAACGCTGGGGCCCGGCCACGTGTTTCGCACGCCGGTCTACAGCCGCGGCAGCGTCGACGCCGCCGGCGTGCTCCACGGCGACCTGATCATGGTCGCGAGCGGCGACCTCGCGATGGGCGGGCGCACCAACCCGGACGGCAGCTTCGCCATCAGCAACCAGGACCACAACGAGGCGAATGCGCTGGGCAACGCGACACTCACCGCGCCGAATCCGCTCGCCGGCTTCGACCAGCTCGCGGCGCAGGTCGCGGCCTCGGGGATCCAGCAGGTCACGGGCGAGGTGATCATCGACGACCGCCTGTTCGAGCACTTCAACTTCCGGGACGAATTCAAGGTCAGCCCGA
Organism: Variovorax sp. P1_H12_2; assembly: GCF_056405335.1. Lineage (NCBI taxonomy): Bacteria > Pseudomonadati > Pseudomonadota > Betaproteobacteria > Burkholderiales > Comamonadaceae > Variovorax > Variovorax sp. P1_H12_2. The sequence goes on along the minus strand of NZ_JBFUCI010000009.1, from coordinate 14,703 downwards.
TGTTCGTCAATGACGACGTGGTCGACGTCATCGTCGACAAACAGGCCGGGCTCGACTGGCGGCCGAAGTCGGCCGCGTTCGGCGTCCGGTCCAGCCTGGCGGTCGGTGCCGCGGGCAGCGCGCTCGACCTCCACCTCGACCCGGAACTGCCGCTGTGCATCGGGGCCGCGTCATGCACCGGCCGTGTGGCCGGCACGCTGCCGGCCGACTTCGTCCCGCCGCTCACGGGCAGTTTTCCGCTGATCCGCACCTTCCGCATCACGCAGCCGTCGAACTACGCGCGCACCGTGTTCATCGAAGCCCTGTCGCGCGCGGGCGTCGGCGTCGCCGCCGCCGCCGTCGCGCCGAATCCCGTGCAGGCGCTGCCGGCGCGCGATGCCTACGCCGGCGCGCGCCGCGTCGCGGAACTGGTTTCCCATCCCTACAAGGACTTCGCCAGGCACATCCTGARGGTCAGCTACAACCTCGGCGCCGACATGAGCCTGATGCTGTTCGGCCTGGCCCGGGGCGTCACCACGCTCGCCGCGTCGCAGGCGGCCGAATCGGCCACTCTGGCAACGCAGTTCGGCATCCCGGCCGACGCCCTGCATTTCATCGACGGCAGCGGCGGCGGCTACACCACGGCCACCAACGAGGCCGTCACCACCTTGCTGGCACGCATGCGGCAGCGGCCCAGTTTCCCGGAGTTCCTCGACGCCAACCCGCGGCTGGGCATCGACGGCTCGCTGTCGTTCGTGACCGACTTCGAGAACGATCCCACGCTCGCCGGCGCCAAGGGCCAGGTGCATGCCAAGACAGGCACCTTCGTCGACGGCTCTGCGCAAGGGCCCGTCCTCAAGGCGCAATCGCTCGCCGGCTACATCGACACGAAGAGTGGACGGCGCCTCGCTTTCACGCTGGCCGTCAACGACGTCGGCGTGATCTCGGGCGTCGACGAGATCCTGCCGGTCTTCCAGGATGTCGGGATCATTTCCGCGTTGCTCTGGAAGCTCCACTGACGGCTGCCCGCCGGCCCCTCACAATGCGCTTGCCTTTTTGAACCAGCGCGTCCACAGTGTTTTGAATATCCCGTGGCCTTGAGCCGGACCAGGCCCACCCGATCGAAGGCCGGCAAGGAGACAAGCATGGAGATCGATGCAACCGAGGCCGGGCGCAGAGTCGAGCGCCTGGACGAGGTGGTTCAACTGATCCGCACGAAGGTCGCGGGCGATCCTGCGGAACTGCTCGCCGCCTTCGCCCGGCAGTATTTCGGCCAGGTCGACCCGGAAGACCTGGATGAACGCCAGGTGGCGGACCTCTATGGCGCCGCACTGTCGCATTGGAACTTTGCACGCAAGCGCGAGCCGGGGCGGGCACGGCTTCGCGTGATCAACCCGACGATTGCGGAGCACGGCTGGCAGTCGACCCACACCCTGATCGAGATCGTCAACGACGACATGCCGTTTCTCGTCGACTCGGTGACGATGGAAGTCAACCGCCATGGACTCACGCTGCACCTGATCATCCATCCCCTGGTGGCCGTGAGGCGCGATGGAGACGGCATCCTTCAGGGCCTGGCGGCGGATCCTTCAGCGCCCGACGCCTGCCGCGAGTCCTTCATCCACGTCGAGGTGGATCGCGTGGCGGACGCGAGCCGCCTCGAGGCGCTGGCGGCCGACCTGGCGCGCGTGCTCGGCGACGTTCGGCTGGCGGTGACGGACTGGCAGCAGATGCAGCAGCGCGTGCTGGCGATCGCGCAAGGCCTCGAAGAACGCGCGCCGCCGATCCCGCCGCAGGAACTCGGCGAGGGATTGGCCTTCCTGCGTTGGCTGGCCGACGATCACTTCACCTTCCTGGGCCACCGCAGCCACGAGCTGGAGACCGTCGAAGGCGAGGACGCGCTCCGGATCGTGCCGGAATCGAGCATGGGCATCCTGCGCGAGGCCGCCAAGGACGTCGCGGCCGCCTTCGCCGCGCTGCCGCCCGAGGTGCGCGCCTACGCGCGGCGGCCGGAACTGCTGGTGGTCACCAAGTCGACCTCTCGCTCCACCGTGCACCGGCCGGGCTACCTGGACTACATCGGCATCAAGCGTTTCGACGCCGAGGGTCGCGTGTGCGGCGAGGACCGCTTCCTCGGCCTTTTCACCTCCACGGCCTACAGCGCCAACCCGAGCGAGATTCCGCTGCTGCGCCGGAAGGTGGCCGACGTGGTCGGGCGCGCCGGGCTGGCGAGCGGTAGCCACTCCGGCAAGGCGCTCGCCAACATCCTCGAGACCTATCCGCGCGACGAGCTGTTCCAGACCAACGCCGACGAGCTGCTGCACACGGCCATGGGCATCCTCCACCTGGGCGAACGCCAGCGCTTTCGCCTGTTCGTGCGGCGCGACCCGTTCGAGCGTTTCCTCGCGTGCATGATCTACGCGCCGCGCGAGAACTACACGACCGAGCTGCGCCAGAAGTGGCAATCGATCCTCATGCAGGCCTTCAACGGCACCTCTTCGGAGTTCAACGTGCACCTCTCGGAGTCGGTGCTGGCACGCATCCAGTTCGTCGTGCGCACCAAGCCCGGCAGCATCCCGCCCTTCGATGTGCGCGAACTCGAGCAGCGACTGACCGCCGCGGCCCGGCGCTGGGACGACGACTTGAAGTCCGCACTGACCGAGGCGACCGGTGAAGCACGCGGCAGCGTTCTCCTGCGTCGGTTCGGCGGCGCATTTCCGGCCGGCTACCGCGACGAGTTCGCGGCGCGGGCCGCGGTGCACGACATCGAGCTGATGGAGCGCTTGACCGATGCGCAACCGCTCGGCATGAACCTCTACCGGCCGCTGGAGGCACCGCCCGGCACCTTGCGCTTCAAGGTGCTGCAGCGCGGCGGGCCGCTGGTCCTGTCGGCCAGCCTTCCGATGCTCGAACATCTGGGCATGAAGGTGCTCGACGAGCATCCGCACCGGCTGGCGCCGGAGGGCGGGGCGCCGATCTGGATCCACGACTTCGGATTGCAGAGCGTGCTCGGCGCCGCCGACGCCGACGCCGAGGTCGACGCGTTGCGGCCGGTGTTCGAGGAGGCCTTCGGTGCCGTGTCTTCCGGTGCGGTCGAGAACGACGACTTCAACCGCCTGGTGCTCGCAGCGCGCCTGCCGGCGCACGAGATCGTCGTGTTGCGCGCCTACGCGAAGTACATGCGGCAGATCGGCTTCGCGCTGTCGCAGTCGTTCATCGAGAGCACGCTTGCGGCGAACGGGCGAATTGCACGCGCGCTGGTCGAGCTCTTCAAGCTGCGCTTCGATCCCGCGCGGGTGGCCGGCGGCGAAGGCCCTGCGGGCGAGAAGGTGCGCGAGATCGAAACCGCGCTCGAGGACGTGGCCAATCTGTCGGAAGACCGGGTGCTGCGGCAATACCTCGCGCTGATCCTGGCCACCACGCGGACCAACTTCTGGCGCCGCGACGCGGCGGACCGGCGGCGCGGCTTCCTGTCGTTCAAGTTCGATTCGGCCAAGGTGCCGGACCTGCCGGCGCCGAAGCCGATGTTCGAGATCTTCGTCTATTCGACGCGCTTCGAAGGCGTGCATCTGCGCGGCGGCCGCGTGGCGCGCGGCGGGCTGCGCTGGTCCGATCGGCCGGAAGACTTCCGCACCGAGGTGCTGGGCCTCGTGAAGGCGCAGATGGTCAAGAACACCGTGATCGTGCCGGTCGGCTCCAAGGGCGGCTTCGTGCTCAAGCAGGCCCCCGCGCCGAGCGATCGCGACGCCTACCTGCGCGAAGGCGTGGCCTGTTACCAGGACTATTTGCGCGGCCTGCTCGACATCACGGACAACCGCGTCGCCGGGACGATCGAGCCGCCACAGAATGTCAGGCGCCATGACGACGACGACCCGTACCTGGTGGTCGCCGCCGACAAGGGCACCGCCACGTTCAGCGACTACGCCAACGGCATCAGCAAGGAATACGGCTTCTGGCTCGGCGACGCCTTCGCCTCCGGCGGCTCGGTGGGCTACGACCACAAGGCCATGGGGATCACCGCGCGCGGCGCCTGGGAATCGGTGAAGCGGCACTTCCGCGAGATGGGCATCGATACGCAGACGACCGAGTTCACGGTCGCCGGCATCGGCGACATGTCGGGCGACGTGTTCGGCAACGGCATGCTGCTGTCGGCGCACATCCGGCTCGTGGCGGCCTTCGACCACCGCCACATCTTTCTCGACCCGAATCCCGACGTGGCCAGGAGCTTCGCCGAACGCGAGCGCCTGTTCAAGCTGCCGCGTTCGTCGTGGGCCGACTACGATGCGGCGCTGATCTCCGAGGGCGGCGGGATCCATGCGCGCAGCGCCAAGTCGATCCCGCTCACGCCCCAGGTGAAGCAGGTGCTGGGTCTCACGGCCGATGCGCTCGCACCGACCGAGCTGGTCAACGCCATCCTCAAGGCCCCGGTCGACCTGATCTACAACGGCGGCATCGGCACCTACGTGAAGGCGGCGAGCGAGAGCCACGCGCAGGTGGGCGACCGCGCCAACGACGCCTTGCGCGTGAACGGCAGGGAGCTGCGCTGCAAGGTGCTCGCGGAAGGCGGCAACCTCGGCTGCACGCAACTGGGGCGGATCGAGTTCGCGCTGGCGGGCGGCCGCATCAACACCGACGCGATCGACAACTCGGCCGGGGTGGACACCTCCGATCACGAGGTCAACATCAAGATCCTGGTCGGCCTGCCCATCGCCGAAGGCGAGCTCACCGAGAAGCAGCGCAACGCGCTGTTGCCGGAGATGACCGACGACGTGGCCGCGCTGGTGCTGCGCGACAACATCTTCCAGACGCAGGTGCTGTCCGTCACCGGGCGCATCGCGCCGCAGTTGCTCGATGCGCAAACCCGCTTCATGCAGTTCCTCGAGAAAGCCGGGCGCCTGAACCGCGCCATCGAGTACCTGCCGTCCGACGAAGAGCTGGCCGAGCGGCGCGCCCAGGGCCAGGGACTGACCAGTCCCGAGCGCGCCGTCGTGCTCGCCTACAGCAAGATCTGGCTCTACGACGACCTGCTGGCCTCGCCGCTGCCGGACGACGCCTGGGTCGCGACTGCGCTCGAGCGCTACTTCCCGACCCTGCTGAAAGACCGGTTCTCGGCCTACATGCCCAAGCATCCGCTGCGGCGCGAGATCATCGCCACCCACGTGACCAACAGCATGATCAACCGCGTGGGCAGCACCTTCGTGCATCGCCTGGTCGAGACCACCGGCGCCCGCGCGTTCGAGGTCGTGCGCGCCTACCTGATGAGCCGCGAGATCTTCGGCATGGTGCCGCTGTGGCTGTCCATCGAGGCGCTCGACAACCGCGTCGACGACGCGGTGCAGTCGAACCTGCTCATCGACACCAGCCGGCAACTGGAACGCGGCACCAAGTGGTTCCTGCGCTCACGGCGCCTGAAGGAAGACATGGCGGCGACCATCGAGCACTTCATGCCGAATGTCGACGCGCTGTCGGCGCGGCTGACCGAACTGCTGGATGCCGATGAGCGCGCCCGCGTCGATGCGGCGGTCGCTCACTACGTGGCCGGCGGCGTGCCGCGCGAACTGGCCGAGCGCGTCGTCACCTTCGATTCGCTGTACGCCACACTCGACATCGCCGAAATCGCCGGCAGTGCCAGGTGGCCGGTCGCCCTGGTCGCGGCGATCTACTTCGACCTTGCCAACCGGCTCGGCATGCCCTGGCTGCGCGATCGGATCGCCGCATTGCCGGCCGACCAGCATTGGCAGATGCTCGCCAAGGGCGCGATGCTCGACGACCTGTCGGGCCTGCAAGGCTCGATCACCGCCGCGGTGCTTGCGGGGGGCGGCGAGGGCGAATCGCCGGCCGCGCGGGTCGAGTCGTGGCAGGCCGAGAATGGCCGGGCGCTCGAGCGTGCCGCGAAACTGATGGGGGAACTGCGCGCCGTGGCCGTGCCCGACGCGGCGATGCTGTCGGTTGCGCTGCGGGAATTGCGGGCCCTGGGTTAGCCGGCCGCAGTTGTCTCCCGTCTACGTTGGGGGCGGGGTTGTTCCCGCGAGGCAGCGCAACCGTGCCCCGGTGGTGGCAGGATCCTGACTGGTGCGGTCACCCGAGTTGACCGCGCGGCTGCTTCGAATCTGATGGAGGCCCATCATGGCGAGACTGGTCATGCGTACGCGCAGCAAACCCTATCCGGTGACTTTCGGCGACGAGACGAAGTACATCTGCGGCTGCGGCCTGTCGGCGACGCAGCCCTTCTGCGACGGCACGCACAAGAAGACGCGCGACGAGCCCGAGGGGACGCTGTGCTGGTACGACGCCGACGTGGGCCGCAACGAACTCGCGGATGCGTTCCCCAACATCCGCACGCCGAGCGAATAGATCGATCGCATCGATGGCCCTGTTCACCGCGCGCCGTGCAAGATTGACACCAGCTTCGTGCGCGATGACAGCCTGGCCATGTCGCCCGAGCGGCCGATGTCGCGCTTTTCCTCGCTGACGATCGAAGTCCGGGTGACGCGCGCAGGCCAGGCGGCGCCGCAACCCGGCGACCTGACAGGTTCCGTCACCGAGGTGGCGCCAGGTCAGGAGGGCGTTGCGCTATCTAGACCAGATGCCCGCTCGCCAGCGCTGCGGCGGCAGAGCGCGTCTCCACGCCGAGCTTCTCGAAGATGTGTTCGAGGTGCTTGTTCACGGTACGGGGACTGGTGCCGAGGATCTCACCGATGTCGCGGTTGGTCTTCCCCTTGGCCAGCCATGACAGCACCTCGGTCTCTCGCGGCGTCAGTGCGGCCTCGGTCAGGCGCGACGGCGCAGAGGGTCCCTCGCGATGCAGCGCCATCAGCAGCATGGTCTCGCCCAGGGCCGCAGCGCCGAGGTTGCGAATCGACAGCTGCCGGCCGTCCGCGAGGCCCACGACCATCGTGCCGCCATCGGTCGGTACCGCTTCAAGCGCCGGCGGCAGGTGGCCAGGCTCAGCCGGCTCGCCGATCGCGCGCAGCCACGCCTCGGCCTGCGGCGAGCGCCAGGCGAGGCGCCCATGCGCATCGACGAAGATCACGCCCATGCCGGCCACGTCGACCGCATCGCGCGCCATGCGGCTGATGCGCGCATTGCGTGCATGGGTGTGCAGCCGCGCCAGGACTTCCTGAGCCCGGATCGGCTTCACCACGTAGTCGACGCCGCCACTGGCAAAGCCCTCGACCACGTCCTGCGTCTCGGACAGGCCGGTCATGAACAGCACCGGAATGTGCGCGAGCGCCGGGTCGGCCTTGATGCGTCGACAGGTCTCGAAGCCCGACAGACCAGGCATCATTCCGTCCAGCAGGATCGCGTCCGGCACCACGAATTCGAGCCGTTGCAGCGCCGATTCACCGTCGGCGGCGACGAGCACCGTGTAGCCGCTGGCTTCCAGCGTGTCGCACAACATGCCGAGGCTGCTCGGCGCGTCGTCGACGACCAGCACCACCGGCCGTTCGGACTCAAGGGATGGAGACATCGTTCTCCTCTGAAAGTGCGTGCTTGAAGTTGTCGAGCTCGAAGCGCGCCAGCATGCCGCGCAGATGGCTGCAGGTGGCGGCCAGGTCGGGGCGCCTTGCCGCGATGCGGTCGAGCGCCTGCTGTAGACCGCGCACGTGGCCCATCTGCACCAGGCGCATGAGTTCGAGCCGGTCGTCCTCCGGCAGGGCGAGCAGTTCGAGCGGTCCGGACTGCGCGGCCCGGGCACGGCTCGGCGCCTGGCCCTGCTGCAGCCATTCGAGGCCCAGGTGGCGCTCGAGCGTGGTGATCAGCTCCGACTCGATCACCGGCTTGCCGATGAAGGCCTGGCATTCAGTGAGGCGCAGCCGCTCGGCCTGGTTCTCGAAGACATTGGCCGAGACGATGATGATCGGCAGCGCGAAGCCGGCCGAGCGCACCCGCAGTGCCGTCTCCCAGCCGTCCATGTCGTCCATGCTGAGATCGAGCAGGATGGCCGAGGGCACATGCTCGCGCAGGCTGTCGAGGCACTCGGTGCCGCTGGCCGCCTCGCGCACGTCGAAGCCCAGCGGCATCAGCATGCCGGCCAGCATCTGGCGCTGCACGGGTTGGTCGTCGACCACCAGCAGGGTGCGCCGCGGGCCGAAGTAGCCGGAGATCGCGCGCAGCGGCTCGGCCTGCGGGCCCGGGTCGGCGACCTCGTTCAGATAGAGCCGCACGCTGAAGGTGCTTCCCTTGGCGGACGTCTCGGCCAGCCGCAGCTCGCCTCCCATCAACGAAGTGAGCAGGCCGGTGATGGTCAGGCCCAGGCCGGTGCCCGGGTCGCCCCCATGGCGCCGGCCGGCGGCGCCGCGCTCGAAGGGAAGGAAGATGCGCTGGTGGTCCTGCGGCGCGACGCCGATGCCGGTGTCGACGACATCGAAGCGCAGCACCTCGCGCCGCGCATCGACATGCAACGTGACCGTGCCGGCGTCGGTGAAGCGCACGCCGTTGCTCAGCAGGTTGATGAGGATCTGCCGCAGCCGCTTGCCATCGGCCTGCACCCAGGCCGGAACGCGTCCACTCTCCGAGTACACGAAGGCCAGTCCCTTGCTCTCGGCCTGCGGCCGAACCATTCGCACCACCTCGTCAAGGAACTCCGGCAGTGCGAGCGGCATCGGCTCGAGTTGCAGCCGCCCGGCCTCGATGCGCGCCAGGTCAAGGAGGCCGTCGATCAGGCCGAGCATGTGCTCGCCGCTCTTGTGGATGGTCTGCAGCGCCTCGCGCGGCGGCCGCGGCGGTGCTTCGTTCTTCAGCAGGATCTGCGAGTAGCCCATGATGCTGTTGAGCGGCGTGCGCAGTTCGTGCGCCATGCCGGCGACGTAGCGCGTCTTCGCCTGGTTGGCGGCTTCGGCGGCTTCCTTGGCGCTTTGCAGGGCTGCATCGGTGCGGCGATGGGCCTCGATCTCCAGCGTCAGCAGGTGATTGTGGCGATTGGACTCCTCCTGCGCCATCTTGCGGCTCTCGCTGCCCAGCACGATCCACCACGCGGCGACCGCGGTCACCAGCGACAGCAGCGCGAACACCTTGAGGAAGGGCGCCTGCAGGAAGCGGTCCGCCGCATTCGGATCGAGCAGGCCTTCCTGCGCGTAGACGATGCCCATCACCGTGGCGAGCAGCGCCACCAGGGAGGTCGCGATCAGCAGGTAGTGGGCGACGCGGAAGTTGATGCGCAACGCCAGCGCCGGCGGAAGCAGCGCCTTCAGCCAGCCGCTGATCTGCTCCGAGGCCCGGGAGCCGGTCTTGCAGGCATCGTGGCAACGCGATTCCAGCGTGCAGCACAGCGAGCAGATCGGCGCGCTGTAGGCCGGGCAGTGCGCCATGTCCTCCGACTCGAAGGTGTTGTCGCAGACCGCGCAGCGCACCAGTTGCCCCGGCGTCCAGTGGGTCAGGTCCTTGCGCGCCAGATAGTAGCGGCCCTTGGTGCGCCAGGCGAGCAGCGGCGACACCACCATCGCGGTCAGGAGCGCGACAAAGGGCGAGAAGGCTTCGGCCCAGGGTCCGAGCATCCCGGCGTAGGCGACGATCGCGATCGCAGCCGCGACCACCATCGACACCAGCCCGACCGGATTGATGTCGTAGAGATGCGCCCGCTTGAACTCGATCGAGCGCGGACTCCAGCCGAGCGGTTTGTTGATGACCAGGTCGGCCACCAGCGCGCCGACCCAGGCGATCGCGATGTTGCTGTAGAGGCCCAGCACCTTTTCCAGCGCGGTGAAAACCCCCAGCGTCATCAGCAGGATCGCGATCAGCACGTTGAACACCAGCCAGACCACGCGGCCCGGATGGCTGTGTGTGAGGCGGGCGAAGAAGTTCGACCAGGCCAGCGACCCGGCATAGGCATTGGTCAGGTTGATCTTGAGCTGCGAGACGACGACGAACAGCGTCGTGATGGCCAGCACCCAGGCCGGGTCCGAGAAGACGTAGCCGAAACCGGCGAGGTACATGTGGGTGGGCTCGATCGCGTGCTCGGGCCGGATCTCGTGCTGCAACGCCAGGAAAGCCAGGAAGGCACCGCCCATCATCTTCAGCATGCCGGGCACGATCCAGCCCGGCCCGGCAACCAGCACCGCGGTCCACCAGCGGCGGCTGTTGGCCGGCGTCTTCTCCGGCAGGAAGCGCAGGTAGTCCACCTGCTCGCCGATCTGCACCACCAGGGAGAAGGCGACGGTKGCGCCGGCGCCGAACATCAACGGATCGAAGCTGTTGTTTCCGGAGATGCGGCCGACCAGCCCGGTGAAGTCGGAGAAGGCCTGCGGATTGCGCAGCAGCACCGCCGCATACGGCAGCACGAAGAGCATCAGCCAGATCGGCTGCGTCCACAGTTGCAGCGTCGAGATCATCGTGATGCCGCGCATCACCAGCGGGATGATGACGATCGACGACACCAGGTAGCAGGCTGCCAGCGGCCAGTCGAAGTACATCTGCAGCGCCAATGCGAGGATGGCGGCCTCCAGCGCGAAGAAGATGAAGGTGAAGCTGGCGTAGATGAGCGAGGTGAGCGTTGAGCCCAGGTAGCCAAAGCCCGCGCCGCGCGTGAGCAGGTCCATGTCGACGCCGTACTTGGCCGCGTAGTAGCAGATCGGCAGGCCGGTCAGGAACGTGACCAGCCCGACCACCAGGATCGCCCACAACGCATTCGAGAAACCGTAGCTCAGCGCGATGGCGCCGCCGATCGCTTCCAGCGCCAGGAAGGAGGTGGCACCGAAGGCGGTGTTGGCGACCCGGAATTCCGACCACTTGCGAAAGCTGCGCGGCGTATAGCGCAGCGCGTAGTCCTCGAGCGTCTCGTTGGCGACCCAGGTGTTGTAGTCGCGGCGGATGCGAAAGATCTTCTGACCGGTGACGGGCGGCATGTTCCATTCTTTCAGGAAGGGTGTTTGCCGATGTCTCTGCAAGAAGCGCTCCTTGTCCGTTCCGCGGATGAAGGAAACGGCCGCCCAGTCTCGCAGGCCACGCGCCGCGGGCAGCTACGTTGATTGACGTATTCGGTTCGGGGCCCGCGCTTCCTAGAGTCCAGTCCATGGTGAAGCGATGCGCCGCACAGAGATGGTGCATGGCATCACCGATTTGTCTCGTTTTTTCAACCCAGCCTGGAGATTCCGCCATGTCCCGCGACCAAGAACCTTCGCTCGATTCGCCCGAGCGCATCGCAATGCGCCGCCGCCGACTGCTGCAGGGCGCCGCCGCGCTGCCGGCGCTGGGCCTGAGCGGCCTGAGCTTCGGCCAGCCGACCGCCTCGGTGAACACGACCAAGCTCGCGGTGACCGACACCGAGGTGACCGTCGGCCAGTTGCACTCGTCCACCGGCACGATGGCGATCAGCGAGACCGGCTCGATCCAGGCCGAGCAGCTCGCGATCGACCAGATCAACGCGATGGGCGGCATCCTCGGACGCAAGATCAAGGTCATCAAGGAAGACGGCGCCTCCGACTGGCCGACCTTCGCCGAGAAGGCCAAGAAGCTGCTCATCAACGACCATTGCGCGGCGGTCTTCGGCTGCTGGACCTCGGCCTCGCGCAMGGCGGTGCTGCCGGTATTCGAGAAGGAGAACGGCCTGCTGTACTACCCGACCTTCTACGAAGGCCTGGAGCAGTCGCACAACGTGTTCTACACCGGACAGGAAGCCACCCAGCAGATCATCTACAGCCTGGACTGGGCCAAGAACGAGAAGAAGGCCAAGACCTACTTCCTGATCGGGTCCGACTACATCTGGCCGCGCACCTCGATGAAGATCGCGCGCAAGCACATCGAGAACTTCCAGAAGGGCAAGGTCGTCGGCGAGGAGTATTACCCGCTGGGCAGCACCAACTTCGGCTCGCTGATGAACAAGATCAAGCTGCAGAAGCCCGACTGCATCTTCGCCGCGGTGGTAGGCGGCTCCAACGTGGCCTTCTACAAGGCTCTGAAGGCGGCCGGCATCACCGGCGACAAGCAGCTGCTGGTGACGCTGGCGGTGACCGAGGACGAGATGACAGGCGTCGGCGGCGAGAACTTCGCCGGCTTCTATTCGTCGATGAAGTACTTCCAGAGCCTGGACAACGAGAACAACAAGAAGTTCGTCGCCGCCTTCAAGGCCAAGTATGGCAAGGACGCGGTGATCGGCGACGTCACGCAGGCCGGCTACCTGGGCCCGTGGCTGTGGAAGGCAGCGGTCGAGAAGGCCAAGAATTTCGACGTCGACAAGGTGGTCGCGGCGTCGCCCGGCATCGAACTCAAGATGGCGCCCGAGGGCTACGTGAAGCTCGACGAGAACCATCACCTGTGGAGCAAGTCGCGCATCGCCCAGGGCCAGCTCGACGGCAGCTTCAAGGTCGTATCGGAGTCGCCCGAGTTGATCAGGCCGGACCCGTTCCCCAAGGGCTACCAGTAAGCAGGCCAGCAGCAGCGTCGTTCGCCACCGGAGATCGTCCATGAGTTTCACCGACCTGATGAACATCGGCCTGATGCAGGGCTTCGCGGGACTGAGCCTGTTCGCGGTGCTGCTGCTGATGGGCCTGGGCCTGGCGCTCATCTTCGGCCAGATGGGCGTCATCAACATGGCCCATGGCGAGTTCATGACCATCGGCGCCTACACGATCTACCTCGGCTCGACGATCGTGGAGAAGAACGCGCCGACGCTGCTGCCGTACTACTTTCCGGTCGCGGTGCTGCTGGCCTTCTTCTTCGCCTTCGTCGCCGGCTGGCTGGTGGAGTGGGGGCTCATCCGGCACCTCTACAAGCGCCCGCTCGACACGCTGCTCGCGACCTGGGGCGTGAGCCTGGCGATGCAGCAGATGTTCCGCACCTTCATCGGTCCGAAAGAGGTAAGCCCGGTTCTGCCCGAGTGGCTGCTGGGCTCCTGGGCGCCGGCGCCGGGGCTGGACATACCGATCAACGGCATGTTCGTGCTGGTCCTGACCACGGTGGTCACCGTCGGCATGCTGATCGCCCTCAACAAGAGCCGCTGGGGACTGCGAGTGCGCGCCACGGTGGCGAATCGCGTGATGGCGAATGCCACCGGCATCGACACCAAGCGCACCGACCGGCTCACTTTCGCGATCGGCTGCGGCGTGGCCGGCGTGGCCGGCGCTGCCTTCACGACCATCGGCTCGACCGGTCCGACCTCCGGCCAGCTCTACATCGTCGACTCCTTCCTGGTCGTCACCTTCGGCGGCGCGGCCAGCCTGCTCGGCACTGTGGTGTCGGCCTTCGGCATCGCGCAGACGCAGTCGGTGACCGAGTTCTTCATGGCCGGCTCGATGGCCAAGGTGCTCACCCTGTCGCTGATCGTGCTGATCCTGATGATGCGGCCGCAGGGCCTGTTCGCCAGCAAGGTGCGCCGTTGATGCATTTCGCTGAAGAAGCCACGAAACAACCTGCCACGGAGTTTCCAATGATTGCCCTGCAAGCCTGGATCAAGCGCTACCAGCTCGCCAGCGTGCTGCTTCTCACGGTGCTGCTCGCGGTCGTGCTGCCGCTGACGCTCGACATCTTCCGCCTCAACCTGATCGGCAAGTACCTGACCTATGCCTTCGTCGCTGTCGGCCTGGTGATGGTCTGGGGCTACGGCGGCGTGCTGAGCCTGGGGCAGGGCATCTTCTTCGGACTCGGCGGCTATGCGATGGCGATGTTCCTCAAGCTGGAAGCCTCCGATCCGGTCACGACCAAGATCCAGTCGACGCCCGGGATTCCGGACTTCATGGACTGGAACCAGCTGACCGAGCTGCCGTGGCTGTGGGTGCCTTTCAAGTACCTGCCGTTCGCTCTCTTCGCGGTGGTGGCGGTGCCGACGCTGCTGGCCTGGATCATCAGCTTCGCGATGTTCAAGCGCCGCGTGGGCGGCGTCTATTTCGCGATCATCACGCAGGCGGTGGCGCTGATCCTCACGGTGCTGATCATCGGCCAGCAGGGGTACACCGGCGGCGTCAACGGCATGACCGACCTGAAGACGCTGGCTGGCTGGGACACCCGCACCGACAGCGCCAAGTACCTCCTCTATTACATCTGCGTGGCGTTGCTGATCGGCAGCATCTTCCTCTGCCGCTGGATCCAGATCGGCAAGGCCGGGACGCTCCTGCTCGCCATGCGCGACAAGGAAGACCGGGTGCGCTTCTCGGGCTACGACGTGGCCAACTTCAAGGTCTTCGTCTTCTGCCTCGCGGCTGCGCTCTCCGGCATCGGCGGCGCGCTCTTCTCGTTGCAGGTGGGCTTCATGTCGCCGAGCTTCGTGGGCATCGTGCCCTCGGTCGAGATGGTCATCTTCGCGGCGGTCGGGGGACGCATGAGCCTGGTCGGCGCGGTGTACGGCACGCTGCTGGTGAACGCCGGGAAGACCTATTTCTCGGAGAGCTTTCCCGACCTGTGGCTGTTCCTGATGGCCGCGCTCTTCATCGGCGTGACGATGGCCTTTCCGATGGGGTTGGCCGGCGTCTGGGAAGAGCATGTGGTGCCCCGGTGGAAGCGGCACATGGCCGCCCGCAAGAGCCAGGCGCCGGCCGCGACACCCGAGGCGGAGCTCCCCGTCGTCAAGGCGATGCCCCAGGCCGCCGAGGAGCCATCCCTGCCCGATGGCGTGAGCAGCCAGCGCGCCTGACCGGAAAGCACCCATGAGCAACACCGACTTCGCACTCGCGGTCGAGGACTTGACCGTCTCGTTCGACGGCTTCAAGGCGATCGATGCGCTGACGCTGTACATCGACAAGAACGAGCTGCGCGTGATCATCGGCCCGAACGGCGCCGGCAAGACCACGCTGA